>JAYTDH010000308.1:0-7456 GCA_043736095.1 Gemmatimonas sp. | reverse complement strand
CTCGCGCAGCGCGCGCGGGGGGTGTTCGTGCAACTGGGCGCCCGGGTGGAGGTCGACAGGATCGATCACCTGCTCGGCCGGATCGCGGCGCCGCTGCGGTTGTCGTAGTTGCTGTCCGGCGCCGGTCGCGGGATCCGCTCGCGATCCGCCGCATGTCGTTCTGCATGGGAGACCCAATGCAACAGTCCACTCGGTACGCAATGCGCTATGTGCTACTCGCCGCGATCGGCTTCCTCCTGGCCTCGTCCGTCAGTACCGCCCACGCGTCTCCGACGCTGCGGGCCTCCAACTACGCAATCTCCTATGAGTATGGCATGGCCCGCTGCTCTGGAACCCCCGGCACCGAGTGCGACACGCCGGAGTACTGACCGGTGCAGTTGAGGGAGCGCGCGCTGCGCCACGCGCTCCCTCAACTTGGGTGTGTAGCCCGCGCGAACCCGGACTGCTCGACGGTCCGCCACGCCATCCGGAGTCCTCACGAATGCGAGTTGGCCAAGTTGTTGCCTCGATCGTTGCGGTCGCCACCGGGATCGCACTGGCGAATCTGCCGTCACGGGGCGCTCCGTCGCCCACGGCGAGTACCGATCCCACGCGCTTGATCGGGACGCAGGTACCGAACGTGCAGTTGCGCACGCTCGCAGGCGACCGCGTCAGCCTCGATTCGGCTCGCGCCGGGAAACCGACCTTGCTCATCGTCACCAAAGCGAGCGACGGTGCCAGCTGCGCCAGCTTTGCGTTCGAGGTGCGGTTGCTGCGACGAAAGCTCCCTGAGATGACGATCCTTCTTGTTGGCAGCGGCCCTGAGGCGGAGGCCTTCCGTTCCTATTTCGCCGAGGAACGGGTCCAGCGATTCGCATTCCTCGACCCCGAGCGCGCACTTGCGACCGCGCTCGAGTTGCGGTCCGAGCCCACCGTGCTCCTCCTGGACCGGGACGGCAACGTGCTCCTCGTCGACAGCAGGTCCCCCGGACGGTCGGCGCAGTTCCCGATCGGTCGCGTGCTTCCGGGGCTCTCCGAGAGTCTGGTCTCGCTCCGACCGTAACGCGATGCGCTCTCTCCCAACCCACCCTAGTATGACTCCGAACGCCCGTCTGTTCCTCGCCCTTGCGGTCCTGGCGGTTCCTTCGGTCGCCACTTCGCAGAAGGCTCCACCGTCCCGCGTCGAGCCATTCGACTCGGTGTTCAGGCTGGTCCGGAGTATCCCGCTCAAGGCCGGCCCTCAGGAGCCCGTCGGAGTGGTCCGCGACCTGGCCGTGAGTGGAGAGCGGCTGTACGTCGTCGACGGCAGCAATGCCAATGTGAAGGTCTTCGACCTCAACAACGGCAGCCTTATCCGGACGATGGGGCGCTCGGGTTACGGCCCGGGCGAGATGCGTCGCGTGTCAGGCATCGTCGTCGATCCGGACGGAAGCATCACGACGATCGACAATGCCCGTCAGGTCATCGTGCGCTTGGATTCGATGGGGCGACTGATCGCCGAGCGGCGCATGCAAGGCCAGTGGAACGGTCTCACGCAGGTCCGTGTGGGAACGGACCGTCGGACCATCCTCACTGGCCGCGTAGGGGTGACGACGCGTGAGGGTGGGACACCCGTGGAGGCCGCACCGAGGATCCTGCACGAGGCGGATTCGACCGGGATCCTGCACTCGTTCTATCCCATCGAGTGGCCCCCGACGCCCTGGCAACGGTCTTTCTCGAACTTCTATTCGAGCGCCGTCGGCTCCACGGTCGCGACGTGTGAGTACGGAACGAGCCTCGTGCGATTCAGGGACTGGGCGACGAACCGCGAGTGGACTGACACGTTGAACGCCAGCTGGCTGAAGCCGATCGCGTGGCCGGAGGATGATCGCTTCGGTGCCGGTACGAAGATCGAGCAGATGACGGCGTGGGTCAAACTCCAGACGCTCCTGAACCGCGTCCTGATGAGCACGGCTGGATGGTACGTGGCCGTGGTGCAGATGCACGACGCGGCCGGCGAGCCCGTGTGGGGGCACATCGTTTCCAAGACGCGGGGAGGTTCAAGAGTCGTCACGGTGCCGGTTTCGCTGAAGATCCAGTATGTGCGCGGCGACACCGCCTACGTGCTCAGGGAAGACGAGTCCGGGGACTACGTTCTGGAACTGCGGCGCGTTCGCGTGAGCTGGTGACGCCCCAGCACGCCGCGACTCGGTCGGTCCCTGATGCGAACGCTACTCCGGTCGCGGGACGCCCGTAGCCGAGCGGGTAGGGGGCGGGGAGCGTAGCGAGACCTCGGGCGAAGCGCCATTATCAGCGCATCGCGATCGACGTCCAAGCGACGGTGTGGCAGCACCGGTCGCTCTCCGCCCAGCCTCTTGAACGCCATGCGCCGTCTTCTCTCGTGCTTCGCCCTTTGTGTCGTCGCCTCGTGCGGCGGCGACCCCAGCGCCGCGCTGAACGGCGGCACGGTCGTGATCGGCGCACCGGCCGACGCCGACGCGCTTCTCATGCCGCTCGTGGACGGGATCCAAGGCAGGATCGTCTCCGAACTGCTCTTCGATCGCCTCGCTGACATCGGACCATCGCTCAACACAGTGGGCGACGCCGGATTCGAACCGCGACTCGCCCGCAGCTGGCGTTGGAGCAGCGATTCGCTCGCCATTGTCTTCGCGTTGGACCCGGACGCGACGTGGCACGATGGCGCGCCCGTGCGGGCCGTGGACGTCGTCCTCGGCTTCAACGTGATCCGTGACTCCGGTAACGTCTCGTCCCTCAACGCCGCCACGGCGAACATCGCGTCGGTGTCCGCGCTCGATTCCATGAGCGCCGAAGTCCGCTTCACCCGCCGTTCACCCGAGCAGTTCTACTCGGCCATCCAGATCGTTCCGCTCCCGGATCACGTCTATGGTGCGATCCCGAGCGGCGGGCTCCGTGCGAGCGCGGCGGCGCGCGCGCCTGTGGGGAGCGGTCGCTTCAAGCTCGTGCGCTGGGAGAGTGGCGTCCGTCTTGAGCTCGCGGCGGTGGAGGACCACTATCGTGGGCGTCCGCACCTCGACCGCGTGCTCTTCAGCGTCGCACCGGAAGTCGCCACTGGACTCGCACGGCTGAAGGCGGGTGACACTGACGTCTGGGATCCGCTCCCGCCGGCCGAGATCGCAGACGTGGCCACACAGCCGCATCTGCGCATCGTGAGTGCTCCCGGCTTTGACTATGCATTCATGGCGTTCAACTTCCGCGATCCAAAGGACCTTTCGCGACCGCATCCACTCTTCGCGGAAGCGGGTGTGCGCCGAGCGATCACACTGGCCGTGGACCGCTCGACGATCGTAAAGGCGATCTTCGACACGCTCGCGCTCTCGGGCCTCGGACCATTCGTGCGCGCGCAAGCGCCCGCCGACACGACGCTCGCGCAGATCCCATTCGACCCGACCGCAGCGAACGCCCTCCTCGACTCGCTTGGCTGGCGCGATCGCAATGCCGACGGGGTGCGCCGCCGTAGCGGTCGCTTGCTCGCATTCTCAGTGATCGTCCCCTCCACGAGCCGCACCCGCGAGCGCGCCGCCGTGCTCATCCAGGAGCAGCTGCGCGCCGTCGGCGTCGCAATGACGATCGACAAAATGGACTTCGCGGTCTTCCTCAGTTCGCAAACGGCCGGCAAGTTCGACGCGCTCTTGGGCGGTACACGAACCACTCCGAGTCCGAGTGGACTGCGGGGTTCTTGGGCGAGCGCCGCGATCCAAGGAGGCGGATCGCAGAATCCGTGGCACTATGAGAGCGCCGCGTTCGATGCTGCGGTCGAGGCAGGACTCGGAGCCATGGACCCGGTGGAATCGAAAGCGCATCTCCGCCGCGCGTATCAGCAGATCATCGACGACGCGGCCGCGGTCTGGCTCTATGAGCTCCGCAACGTGTCTGCAGTGCATCGACGCTTTGTGCTGCCGGCCTGGCGTCCCGACGCTTGGTGGCTCACGCTCGGCGAGTGGTCGGTGGATCCGGCGCAGCGACTCCCGCGCGACGCGGCTCCTGCCGCGCCCTGACCGCCGAGCGGCATGATGCGCGGAGTTCTTTCGCGGCTCGGACAGGGCGCGACGGTCGTCGCGCTCGTCGTCACAGTCTGCTTCGTGCTCATCCGGCTCGCCCCCGGTGATCCGTTCGCGGTCTCGCTCGTGCAGGAAAACGTCACGACTGAGATGCGCGACCAGATGCGCCGCATCCATGGATTCGACCGCCCGATCGCCGAACAGTACGTGCTCTTCCTGCGCAACCTCACGCGCGGTGAGCTCGGCTATTCCTTCTCTCGAGGGCAGCCCGTGGCACGAGTCCTCGTCGAGGCCGTGCCGCCCACGCTGCTCCTCATGGGCACAGCCTTGCTGATCGGCGGCCTCGGCGGCGTAGCGGTCGGTGCCTGGCAAGGATGGCGCGGCGACACGCGAGCGACGCGAGTCGTGAGCCGGATCTCGCTCGTGATCCTCAGTGTGCCGGAGTTCGTGCTCGCGCTCCTGCTCGTCATGGGACCGGCGCTCGCATGGGGCCTCTTTCCGGTGACGGGCATGCAGGACGACTTCGCGCCGCGCGGAGTCGCTGGCGTGCTCGACGTGCTGCATCATCTGGTGTTGCCGGCCTTCACGCTCGCGGTCGTCGTGGGCGCCGTGGTGGCGCGGCATCAGCGCGGCGCGATCCTCGCCGTGGTCAACGCCGACTTCGTGCGCGCCGCACGTGCGAAGGGCGTGCCGGAGTTCCGGATCCTGTTGCACCACGCACTGCGCAACTCGCTTGTCCCCGTGCTCACGCTCGCAGGCGTGCTCTTCCCGGCGCTCATCAGCGGCGCCGTGCTCGTGGAGAAGGTCTTCGCCTGGCCGGGCATGGGGCGCGCGGTCGTTGATGCGGTGACTCGTCGCGACTATCCGCTGGTAGGCGGCGCGGTGCTCGTGAGCAGCCTCTTCGTGGTCGTCGGAACCGTGCTGGCCGATCTTGCGGTCTCGTGGGCGGACCCGCGCCGTCGCCAGTCATGAGGCACCGGAGCGCGGTGCCGCTCTTTGCATTCTCCGCGCTCGCGCTGTTGGCGATCGCCGGGCCATGGCTCGCGCCCTACGATCCGCTCGCACAGCCCGATCCCGTCTCGCTCGCACTGCTCCCTCCCTCGTGGGCGCATCCGTTCGGTACCGATCCGATCTCGCGCGACGTGCTCAGCCGTATGCTCGTCGGCGCGCGACTCTCGCTCGGCATCGCTGCGATCGCCGTGCTCGTCTCGATCCTCCTCGGCACCGCGGTCGGGACCATCGCCGCGATCGCCGGGCGATGGACCGACGCGATCCTCATGCGCACCACCGACGCGGCGATGGCAGTGCCGCGGATCCTGCTGCTGCTCACGGCCGTCGCGGCGGTCGGCCAGTTGACGCCGCTCTCGCTCGCCCTGCTGCTCGGCGCGACCGGCTGGATGACCACGGCGCGCCTCGTGCGGCACGAGACGCATCGCCTGCTCGGGAGCGACGCTGTGCGTGGCGCTCGCGCGCTTGGTGTGCCGTCGCGACGACTCGTGCGTGTGCATCTGTTGCCGGCGCTCCTCCCTACCATCGGCGTCGCGGCGACCGTCGCACTCGCCGCCGCGGTACCTCTTGAGGCGGGTCTTTCGTTCCTCGGACTTGGCGTGGGGCCGCCGAATCCCAGTTGGGGGAACATCATCCTCGAAGCCGAAGGGCGCGTCGTGGCGCGCTGGTGGCTCGTGTTGTTCCCCACGCTCGCGATCGTGACGACGGTACTCGTCACCAACCTGATCGCCGAGCGATTCACGGCCGATCGGGACGAGCAGCGATGACCGCGCCCGTGCTGCAGGTGCGCGCGCTCGGAGTGACGCTCGGCACCGAGCGACGCCTGCTCGACGGCGTGAGCTTCGACGTCATGCCGGGCAGCAGCGTCGGCGTCGTTGGCGCGTCAGGCGCAGGGAAGAGCACGCTGGGCCTCGCGCTCATGCGACTCCTCCCGCCAACGATGCGGTTCACCGAGGGATCGAGCGTCCGACTCGGCGATCAGGATCTCGCGGCACTCAGCGGCGACGCGCTTCGCGCTATTCGAGGGCGGCGGATCGCGATGGTCTTCCAGGAACCGATCACCGCGCTCAACCCCGCGATGACCATCGGCGACCAGCTCGCTGAGGCGGTGCTGGTGCACGGGCTCGCCACGGTGCGAGAGGCCCACGCGCGCGCGGTCGCGATGCTCGACCGCGTCGGGATCTCGGGTGGCGAGAACGGAGCACGCCGGTATCCGCATGAGCTCTCCGGCGGGATGCGGCAACGACTGCTGCTCGCGATGCCGCTCATGCTCGATCCGCAACTGCTCATCGCCGACGAACCGACGACGGCGCTCGATCCGATCCGGCAGGCGCAGATGCTCGACCTGCTCGACGAGCTGCGCGCGGTCTCCGGCACTGCACTCCTGTTGATCTCGCATGATCTGGAGATCATCGGTGAGCGCTGCGAGCGGGTGATCGTGCTCGACGAGGGGCGCATGGTCGAGGAGGGAGCGACCGCGCAGATCCTCTCGCAGCCAACGTCCGATGCAGCGCGGCGGCTCGGCGCGGCGCGATTGCCGCTCGCGGTATCGTCGGCATCCGCTACTGCAGTGTCTGCTCGATCGGCCGCTGCAGCGACCTCGCGATCGCTGCTTGACGTGGTCGATCTCGCCGTGACCTATCCCGAACGTCGCCGCGGCTTCCGGTCGGTCGCCAAGGTCCAAGCGGTGGAGTCGGTCTCACTCACGCTGTCTCCGGGCGAGGTGCTCGGCATCGTCGGCGAATCGGGGTGCGGCAAGACATCGCTCGCGCTCGCGATCCTCCGGTTGATCCCCTCGCGTTCGGCGGAGCTGCGATTCGATGGCGCGGACCTCGCGACGCTCGAAGGTGAGCCGCTCCGTCGCGTGCGTCAGCACCTGCAGTTCGTTCCGCAGGACGCCGGCGCATCACTCTCGCCGCATCTCACCTGTGAGTCGCTCGTGAGCGAGGGGCTCGTGGTGCATGGCATCTGCGACGACCGCGAGGCGCGCGCCCGTGCCCGTGCGCTGCTCGACGAACTCGAATTGCCACGGCACGCCGCGCAGTCGCGGCCCCACGCGCTCTCCACCGGTCAGCGACAGCGCGTCGCGCTCGCGCGCGCGCTCGCGACCGAGCCCCGCGTCCTCGTCTGCGACGAGCCGGTGTCTTCCGTCGACCCGCCGACGCGCGCGCGACTGTTGGATCTGTTCTCGGCGCTTCGCGCGTCGCGCGGGCTCGCGATGCTCTTCATCTCGCATGACGTGCCGGCGGTGGCGCGGATCGCGGATCGCGTGGTGGTGCTGCAGCGAGGGCGGGTCGCCGAGTCGGGGACCGTGGACGCCGTGCTCGGCCGGCCCACGCAGACATACACGCGCGACTTCCTGGCCGCGGTTCCCACTGGGGCGCCGCGGCGCCGAGTCGTCGCGCCCGGCTGAGGCTGACGGCCGGCTGCGGACGCTCGATACGATATGG
>JAYTDH010000307.1:0-2258 GCA_043736095.1 Gemmatimonas sp. | reverse complement strand
CAGAGCACGCCGCCCTTCTCTAACTCTATGCTCTGCAATGATTTGGCGCGTTACTCGTAGCGTAGAGCGACGATCGGATCGAGGCTCGCAGCGCGCCGCGCCGGATACACGCCGAAGACCAGTCCGACGCACGCCGAGAAGCCGAACGCGAGGCCGACGCTCGAGGCACCGACAGTCGTGTTCCATCCGAGGAGCTTGGTGAATGCCATCGCGCCGCCGGCGCCGACAGCGATGCCGACTCCACCACCGATAATGCAGAGCACCACGGCTTCGATCAGGAACTGAAAGAGGATGTTGGCCTTCGTTGCACCGAGCGCTTTGCGAATCCCAATCTCACGGGTGCGCTCGGTGACGGACACGAGCATGATGTTCATAATGCCGATGCCGCCGACGAGCAACGAGACCGCGGCGATGCCGGCGAGCAGCATCGAGAAGACCTGCGTTGTCTCGCCAAGTGTGTTCAAGAAGTCGGCCTGGTTGCGGATCTGAAAATCATCCGGCCGCTCGGGGCGCAACTTGTGCTCTCGGCGAAGGACCTTCTGGATATCCGCCATCGCGTTCGGAATCTCCTCTTCGCTCTTGGCGAGGACGGAGATCGAGCGGAGGCGATCCGTGCCCATCACGCGGAAGCGTGCGGTCTGCAGCGGGATCATCACCTGATCGTCGGGATTACTGAACGGATTGGCCTGACCCTTGGACTTAAAGGCGCCGATGACGGTGAACTGGATGCCGCGGATACGGATTGTCTCACCGACGATGCCGTCGGCGCTCTGCAGGCCAAGGTTGGCCCACACGGCGGGACCAACGATTGCGAGACGCTGACGCCCCGCGTCCTCCGCCGCCGTGAAGAAGCGCCCCGACTCCATCTCGTACTTCCGGACCTCGGGATAGTTGGCGGTCGTGCCGACAACCTGCGTCCCGGCGTTCTTGTTGACGAACTGGATCTGAAGGTTGGACGACATCTCGGGCTGCACCTCACCGAACATGGTCCCACGCTCGGTGAGCGCGGCCGCGTCGTCCATCGAGAGCCGCGAGCGGTTATCGAATGACATCACGCCGCCCGAGCGCGCCTGACCCGGCGACACGGTGAGGAGTGTGGTGCCAAGCGACGAGATGCGATCGTTGACGGCCTTCTGCGCGCCCTTGCCGAGTGCGACGACGGCAATCACGGCCGACACGCCGATGACGATGCCGAGCATCGTGAGCATCGAGCGCATCTTGTTGGCACGAAGCGCCCCGATGGCGACGCGAATAGTCTCTGCGAAATCCATGACCGATTACCTCGGTGCGCCGCCGCCGGCAGGAGCGCCGCCGGCCGGACGTCCGCCTGCGCCAGCACCCGGCGCGGTCGTGCCGCCGAGCGGCGAGCCACCACCGGTCATCGCCTTGAAGCGATCGTTGTTCTCTTGACGCTGGATCTGCAGCGCTGCTGCGCTGAGGAGGGCGACACGCTCACCATCCTCAAGACCGCTGACGACTTCGGTGAAGTCGTAGTCGGCGACACCGAGGCGGACCATACGTGCTTCCCACGAGGAGTCGGCCTTCTGTACGAACACGAGCCCCATGCGCGTGGCGCTCCGACCACCGCGCGCTCGAGTTGCACTGCCAGCAGCCGGCGCGCCCGGTGCGGCAACGCCCTGCGGACGCGTGCCACTGGTCGCCGGAGAGGCCGAACCTGGCGCACCCTGTTCACGCATGCGGCAAGCCCGTGCGACCGTCATATCAACGCCGAGCTCGGCGTACGCCGTGCGGACATCGGTCATCAGCTTCTGTCGATCAGCATCGGGATTTCGCATCTGTGCGGAGAGATCGTCGATCTTCTTCGCGGCGGCGGGCTTCGCCTTGCGCGCATCAGCGACGGTCTTGCACTGCGCTTCGGTGACCTGCGGCATCTCGAATCCACCGCGAGCACCCTGCCCACCTGCTCCACCCGTGCCACCCGCACCACCCTGCTGCGCGGAGAAATCGGCGAAGCCTGGCGAGGTGCGTGCGGCACCACCCGCGCCCTGCGGACGCCCACCACCAGAGCCGCCCATTGCACCAGTGCCGCTCATTCCACCTGCACCAGCTGGGGCACCACCGAACATCGCACCCATGCCCGCGCGCACCTGCGCCTGCACGGAATCCGGATTCAGCCCGAGGATTGTTGCAGCCTGCGCGGCCTCGCGCATCGAGCGGATCGCTTCGTTCGGTACGGCGATGATGTTCTCGCGGCGCTCAGAGATGATGCTGACCTCACCGTTCATGCCGGGAAGGAG
>JAYTDH010000306.1:0-3476 GCA_043736095.1 Gemmatimonas sp. | reverse complement strand
GTGGCTGGGCAGGAAGCGCGTCGGCGCGGATGTCGGAGCGGATGCTTCCCGCAGTGCGTTACGCGGTCAGCGAGCCGCGACTCCGCGGCAAGCGCATCGCCAGCGACATTGCTCCCGCGCTCGCGCTCTACACCGGCGATACGGTACTCTCGCTCGATATTCTCCAGGTCACGGATCATCTCGCCGAAAAAACGCTCCGCGAGCGCGCCGTTGTGATCTCCATCCTCGACCGCGCGTTCGAGCCCGATGCGTACGTGCTCCTTCCGAATTCTCCCATCTTCCCGGCGTTCCTGCAGTCGCGGCGCGATCCCGCGCGCCACTTTCGTGAATTCACTGCGCCGAACCTCGGTGTTCGCGCCTTTCTCCTCGACCCCCGATGACCCCGCATCCGCCGCCGAGCACGCACGCCGTGACTCGTACGCCGCTCCCCGCCGATCAGCTCACTCTCTCGGTGCTGATCCCGGTCTACAATGAGCGCAGTACGATCGAGACGATCCTCGATGCTGTGCACGCCGTCCCCATTCGCAAGCAGATTATCTGCGTCGATGATCTCTCGACGGACGGCACGAAAGAGCTCCTACGGCAACTGAAGGCCAACGGCCGCATCGACCTGCTGATCGAGCACGCAGTGAATCGTGGAAAGGGCGCAGCGATTCGCTCCGCGCTGCACGCGAGCACCGGGAATGTGGTCATCGTTCAGGATGCCGACCTCGAGTACGATCCGGGCGACTGGCCCGTGTTGCTCAAGCCAATCCTCGACGGCCGCGCTGATGCGGTGTTCGGGTCGCGCTTCCTCGGCGGCCCGCACCGAGTGCTCTACTACTGGCATTCTGTTGGCAACTGGGTGCTCACGACCTTCAGCAACATGATGACCAATCTGAACCTCACGGATATGGAGACCTGCTACAAGGCGATCCGTGGGGATCTCGCGCGCTCACTGACGCTCACGAATGATCGCTTTGGATTTGAACCGGAAGTCACCGCGCGGCTCGCGCAACGTGGGGCGCGCATCTATGAAGTCCCGATCTCCTACGCCGGCCGCACGTATGCCGAGGGGAAGAAGATCGGCTGGAAGGACGGCGTCGCCGCGTTCTGGCACATCACGCGCGCGCGCTTCTCGCGTTGAGCGCGTGGCGATGAGCGCGTGGCGATGAGCGCGTGGCGACGCGCATGGGATGAGCATCCCGCCGCGGTGAGCGCGGCGCTGGTGCTGCTCGCCGCGTTGGTCGCGAGCCTGAGTTCGCTCGGCAGCGGCTTCGCCCTCGATGATGTGCTGATTATCGAGGGACGGCGGCGGCTCCACACGCTGCGTGCCCCGCTCGAGTTGCTCACGACGGCGTACTGGCAGCTGCCGCCCGACGATACACTCTGGCGTCCACTCGGCTTGCTCAGTTTTGCCGCGCAGTGGGTTGTGGCGAACGGCGCCGCGACGATGTTCCATGTGGTGAGCGTGGTCTTGTATTTGTTGGTCTCGCTCAGCGTGCTCGCGCTTGCGTGGACGCTTCTCCCGCCGGTTGGTGCGCTCGCCGCTGGTCTCGTGTTCGCCGTGCATCCCGTGCACGTGGAGACCGTGGGGAACATCGTCGGCCAACTCGAGTTGTGGGTGGCGCTCGCGACCGTCGGGGCCGCTGCGCTCTACGTGCACGCGCGGCGGCGCGGCGCGCTCGACGCGTCAACCATCGCGCTCTTGCTCGCGTGCTACGCGATCGGACTCGGCATGAAGGAGCACGCGGTCCTTCTCCCTGCGTACCTGCTCGCGCTCGAGGCCACGGTGTTGCGCGACGCGCCATCTGCGACGTCGGTGAGGCGAGCGCCGGTGGGCACAAGTGTGCGCATCCTGTTCGGGCTCTGCGCCGCGTTGGCGCTCGTGTGGCTCTCGGTGCGGAGTGGGATCGTTGATGGGCTCGCCGGCGATCGTCCGCATCTGGCGCTCAAAGGACTCGGCATCGCCGAGCGGAGTTGGGTGATGCTCGGGCTCGTGCCAGAGTTCGCGCGACTGCTCCTCTGGCCGGCGCGGCTCTACGCCGATTACTCGCCGCAGTTCGTCACGCTGCACACGACACCGGCGCTCGCCCATCTGCCAGGCGCGGCGCTCCTGCTCGGTGGGCTCGGGCTTTTGCGCTGGTCGTGGGATCGCGATCGCGCGATGGCGCTTGGATTGCTCTGGATTCCGATCGCCCTCGCGCTCATCGCGAACATCATCGTCCCCACGGGGATTCTCCTCGCGGAGCGGACGCTATTCCTCTCCACCGTTGGTGTCGCGCTTGTGCTCGGCGCGATGCTCGCGCGGGCGCTCCCTCGCATCGCGGCCTGGCCCGCGAGCGTGCGCACGCTGAGTTACGCGCTCGGCGGCGCGGTCCTCGTGCTCGCCGCGGCACACAGCGCCGAGCGTCAGCATGTATGGGAGAACAACGACACGCTGATTGCGTCGCTGGTAATCGACGCACCGCAGAACTTCCGCGGGCACTTCTGGTTGGGAGACGAGCTGCTCAGGAAGGGACAACTCGTGGAAGGCGAACAGTCGATGCGTCGCGCGATGGCCCTCTGGCCTGAACATGACGGCCCGCCGCTCGGCCTAGCGCTGCGGTATCAGGAACGCGGGATGTGCCGGCCAGCGCTGGACCTCTACACGATTGCGCGACGGATCGAGCCGCTGAAGCCGACTCCGCATTTTGGGTACGCGGGGTGCCTGCTCACGATTGGCCGATACCACGAGGCTCGAGCAGCGGCGTTTGAGGGGCTGGCGACCGGCCGGTCGGCGGTGGCCTTCCGGTACCTGATCCTCCAGGCGGACTCGGCTCTGGCCGCGACCGATTCAGTGAGGAGCAACAACTGGTGGGTCCGCCGCCGCCGCACATCTTGCAACGAATCTCTTGATTCGCCCCGATGCGCCGAGTCGCCGCGCGGATGACAAAAATCCAAGTGCTTACTGTATAATGACTTGAGGTCGCGTTTGTTACTTGGCACGCACTTTGCCGTCTATAGGGCTGAGATCCGCCGTCCCACTTCCCATCACGGAGCTACCGCACATGATGAGCAACAAGAAGGGCTTCACCCTGATTGAGCTTCTTATCGTCGTCGTCATCATCGGCATTCTTGCCGCGATCGCGATCCCGAAGTTCGCGAACACGAAGGAGAAGGCGTACATCGCTTCGATGAAGGCTGACCTTCGTAACCTCGTGACCGCCGAGGAGGCGTACTTCTCGGACAACACTGCCTACGGCACCATCGGAAACCTCGGCGCTTCGTACAACTCCTCGGCTGGCGTCACAATCACGGCGACCCCGGATGCGGGCCTCGGCTGGGACGCCGGTGCGTCGCACACCTCGACCACGCAGACCTGCACGATCAAGGTCGGCAGCAAGGTCGGCTCGGGTGAGAACGAAGGCGAGCCGGTCTGCGGCTAAGCGCAGCGGTTCAGTTGTAAGCGCAGCGGTTCAGTTGTAAGCGAAGCGGGTCGGGCGCTCAGCGAGATC
>JAYTDH010000305.1:0-2896 GCA_043736095.1 Gemmatimonas sp. | reverse complement strand
CCGTCGAACGCGGCGTACGCGGCGAGCAAGCACGCCGTTCGCGCTGCGTGCGAGGTGCTCCGGGCCGAGACCGGGGGGAGCGGCGTGCGGGCGACCCTGATTTCGCCAGCCGCGACAGACACTCCGATCTGGGATGCGCATGATCCCGATGCGTCCGAGTCACTCCCCTCGCGATCGCAGATGCTGCTCGCCGAGGATGTCGCGGAGGCCGTAATCTGGGCGGTGACGCGGCCCGAGCGGGTGAACGTCGATGAGCTTCGGGTGTCGAGGAGTTAATGCGGCGCGCTACGCGGCACGCGCGGCACGCGCGGCACCGAGTGCCCTGAGATGCGCCTCGAATTCGCCGAACGGATGCGCTGTCCGCGGCCGCACGCGCCGACGCCGCTGATTATCGTGGCGTCGCGCAGTGTGGAGCGCGAGTTGGTGGAGGGGGTCGCCGGCTGTATGATCTGCCATCTCGAAGCGCGGGTAACGGCGGGGAACGTGATATTCCCGGGGGCTCAAGTTCCCGTAGCAATAGATGTGTCACTCGCGATACCCCAGCAAAGCGCCGAGTTAGCGCCGGTCGATCCGACTGCGCTCGAGCGCTTAATCGCGTTGCTCGGACTCGCCGAGCCTGGAGGCGCGGTACTGCTGACCGGTCGCTATGCCGGGCTCGCTGCCAGTCTAGCGCAGCAGATCGACGTCACTGCCATCGTACTCAATGCGCAGGCCACGAGTGGCGAAAGCGTCAGCGCCGTGCGGCTGGCAGAGCCCGTTGTGCCCTTCAGCGACCACACCTTTCGTGCGGTGGCACTCGACTCTGACACCGCGCTACCCGTGCTAGTTGACGCGGTCCGCGCGTTGCAGGTCGGCGGCCGCGTGCTCGGTGCGCTCCCTCTCGAGCGGCCACGCGGCGTGCGCGAACTCGCGCGCGATGCGACTGAGTGGGTGGGCGAGCGCGAGGTTGGTGTAGGTGGCATCGTCCGAATCGAGCGGAGATAACCCGCTCGATTCGGACAGCAAGCACCTCGCTCAGTCCGCGCCCTCATACAGCGAGTCAATCAGCGTCTTGTACTGCTGATCAATGACCTTCCGCTTCACACTCAACTTCGGTGTGAGCTCGCCACGCTCGATCGTGAAATCGTGTTCGAGCAACCCGATCTTCTTGGGTGACTCAAAGTTCGCGAGCCCCACGAGCGTGCTACGGACTTCTTTGTCCATCTTCGCTTGGATCGTCGGCATCTCGAGCAGCTGACGCCGCTCGGTCCAGATGATGTTCTTGAGCCCCGCCCACTTCTCGAGATTGTCCCAGTTCGGGACGATCAGCACACTCGGGAACTTCCGCTTGTCGCCAATCATCACGGCCTGTGACACATACTTGTTCGTCTTGATGCGGTTCTCGATCGGCTGCGGCGCGATGTTCTTGCCACCGGCCGTGACGATGATGTCCTTTTTGCGGTCGGTGATGCGCAAGAAGTCCTGCTCGAGCACGCCGATGTCGCCCGTGTGGAACCAGCCATCCGCATCAATCGCCTCGGCGGTGGCATCGGGGCGATTGTAGTAGCCCTTCATCACGTGCGGGCCACGCGTGAGAATCTCGCCGTCGGCGGCGATCATGATCTCGGACCCTTCGACAGGCTTACCAACGGTTCCAATGCGGAAGGCGTCGTCGCTGTTCACCGCGATCACGGGTGAGGTCTCGGTCAGGCCGTACCCCTCAAGAATCTTGAGACCCGCCGCGTAGAAGAACTTGTTGATGCTTGGCGTGAGTGGCGCGCCACCGGAGACGAAGTACTTGAGTCGGTTGCCCGTGCGCTCCTTGAGCTTACTGAACACGAGCTTCTGCGCGATGCCGTACTGCCAGGCCAAGAAGGGATTCGGCTGACGCCCCGCGAGCACGTCATCCGCCCAGCGGTCCGCGACGGCCACCGCCCAGTGAAAGATCCGCGCCTTGACCACGCCGCCGGAGACGGCGTTCTCCACGACGCGCGCGTACATCTTCTCGAACAGCCGCGGCACGGACATGCAATAGTGCGGACGCACCTCGGAGAGATTGAACGGCACCGTGTCGATGCTCTCGGCGTACGCGATGCTCACGCCCATCGAGTAGAACAGGTAGTCGCCCATCCGCTCGAAGATGTGCGAGAGCGGCAGAAAGCTCAGCGCGACCTCGCCCTTCACGACCGGCACTTTCTTTTGCGACGCCTTTACGTTCGACGAGATGTTGTCGTGCGTGAGCATGACGCCCTTCGGGAGTCCCGTGGTGCCCGAGGTGTAGATCAGCGTCGCGAGGTCATCGGGGCGGACCGTGAGGGCCTGCGTCTTGAAATCGGCGGTCGCCGCCGCGCTGTCGAGCGCGGCGCCCTTGGCCTCGAGCTCGGCGAACGAGAGATCAGCGCCCTCGGGCTTGGGGTCCACGAACGAGATAATCAGGCGGACCGATTTGAGCTCCGCGCGCACCGACGCGGCCTTGGCGACTTGATCGGCGTTGGACGCGAAGAGCACGACCGCGGCGGAGTCGTTGAGCGGATGCACGATCTGCTCGGCGGGGAGCGTCGGGTAGATCGGGACGTCTGTCATGCCGCTGCAGAGGCACGACCAGTCGGCAATCGCCCATTCGGGGCGGTTCTCGGACATGATGCCGATCCGATCGCCGCGCTGTACGCCGAGGGCGCCGAGTCCGAGGGATACGTGCCGCACGCGACGCAGTACGTCGGCGTGCGAGACGGGCGTGTACTTCCCAGCCTTCTTGTACTGGTACGCGTCAGGGAGATCGAACCGCTCGACGCTGTCGAAGAAAATCTGCGTGAGGGTGCCGAGCGGGGGGCGCGGGCCGCCAGAAGCAATCATGAGGCAGGTCTCAGTTGAAGGTCAGATGGTGGGCGGCGTGATGACGACCACGTAGCGCACAGGA
>JAYTDH010000304.1:0-5142 GCA_043736095.1 Gemmatimonas sp. | reverse complement strand
AGACGCTGCGGCAAGAATCCGAGTGACGCGTAGAATCCGATGTTGTCCATCGTCCGCGGCATCGTCTCGAGCCCAATCGTCGTGCACCCTGCGCGCTTGAGCCGATCAATCCCCGCTTGGACGATTGTGCGACCAAGGCCGCGCCCCTGGAGATCCTCGCGCACCGCGAGTGGGCCCATCCAGCCTTCCTCCCCCGAGGCGTGGGCGAGATTGAACGCGGCGATCGCGCCCGCGCCATCGCGCCAGAGCATCGCGCCGTCGCCCGCTCCCTCGATTGCGAATCGCCAGATCAACGGATTGAGCGGTGGGACGCGCACCCCCGTCATCCCATCGCGGCGATACCGCTCGCTAAATGCGTCGCTGAAGATTGCGTTTAGCGCTGAGATCTCGTCCGTGCGGATCGCGAAGGGTCCGCTGATACGGCCGGCTACATCGCTCACGCGCCAACTCCGGTGGTGGCACCACCGCTTAGGAGCTCAAGCGCGTCGGCCGATGCGTCGCCAAGCGTGATCGTTGCGGCGCCCGTGGACTCGTCTACTCCCACCTCAATCACACGATCGAGTCCGTCGCGCACGCCTTCAATGTGCGTGATGACGATGACCTGATCGAACCGATCCTGCAGTCCGCGCAGCAACGAGAGCACGTTTTGGCGACGCACGTCATCGAGCGACCCAAAGACTTCGTCAAGGATCAGCAGCGAGAACGCCTGCCCAGCGCGCTCCGCAATCATCTGTGAGATCGCGAGCCGCAGCACAAGATTCGCGATGTCCTCTTCGCCTCCCGAGATGACGGGCTTCGGCACCCCCTCCTCAAGGACAATAATCCGATACTTGTCGTCGAGCTCGAGCTCCGTGTAACGCGAGTCGGTGAGCGTCTTGAGGAGTTCTGATGCAATCTCTGAAATATCCGGACGCAACTGGAAGTTGAGGTCGTTGCGCAACTCGGAGTACGCACGATGAAGCTCGTCGTGCAACCGGCGTTCATCCTCGAGGATGCCGATCTTCGCGGCGAGCGCATCGAACGCCGCCTTAGCCTCCGTGGCGCGTTCGGCGGCGGCAGCGGCCAGCGCACCTCCCGCGCGCGCGGCCGCCGCGCGCTGACCCGCTTCGGCGTGCGCGGCCGCAACGCCGTCGTGTAGCCGGCGGAGCTCCCCGTAGTCGCCGTCCGGAACCGCAAGCGCCGTGAGACGCGACTGCGCGTGCGCGCGACGCTCCATTAGCGACGTCCGCTGACGCGCGAGCGCTTCGCCTTCACGGACGACTGCCGGTTCGCGCTCGATGCGGTTGGAGAGCCGGTTCGCAATCGTCGTGGACTCCACCAAGCGTTCCCGCTCGCGCTCCAGCACTTCGTGCGCGGCACTGTCGTAGCCACTCGGGATTGCCGCGAGTTCGGCGGCCAGCTGCGCCAGCCGTTGACGTTTGCCCTCGAGTTCGCGCTCCTCGGCGGCCAATCGACGGGCATCGCCGCGGACCTCGGCGAGGCGGCGGTCCAGTGCGCTCACCTCACCCTGGAGCGTTTTGCGCAACTCATCGAGATGCTCGATATCGGCCGGCATCGACTCCAGCTGATCGCGTCGCGTGCGGAAGTAGGCGCCGTCGGCCTCTACCGTCTCGAGTTGCGACTCCACCACATCGAGGACGGCGCGGAAGTGCTCGCCGAGCGGACGCGTACACGTCGGGCAGTTCCCCGCCTCGCCCGTATTGAGCAGCACGTCACGCTGATCGCGCAAATCCGTGTACGTCGCACGCAGGGTGCGAAGGCGGCCCTCAACACTCTCGCGCTCACGCACCCACTCCGTGCGACGGAGTTCGAGCTTGCCCGTGGCATCCTCCATCGCCCGCCGGCGATCCTCGAGATCGGTCGTCACCGATGCTTCGGTGGCGGCTGAGACGCGAAGCCGTGCGACCTCGGACTCGAGCGCCGCGGCGTCGGCGTGCACATTTGTGCGCGACGTCTCCAATGCGCGCCGGCGACCATCACCCGCCTCAAGCGCACGCATCGCCTCGAGCGCGGCGGCGGCTAGCTCAAGCGCGGCCAGATCAGGAAGCAGCGGTTCGAGCTCCGCACGGGCCATCGCAATCTGCCGCAGTTCTTCGTCGACCCGTTCGAGATTCCCCACGAGCCCTGTCTCCTCGCCCGCAATGCCGGCGAGATCGCGCTCGATGCGCTCGCGCTCCTCGCGTCCCGTCTGTGCAGCGAGCCACCGTGGCGCGATCCCCGCGAGTGCCTCGGCGGTCTCCGCTTCGGCCCGATCCGCGTCGGCCGCCCGACGCATCGCATCGCGCAGCGTGACCGCGGTACTCTGTGCCTCGCGCACCACGGCATCGCGTTCGGGGAGCCCAGCCCGCACCCCCGCGATCTCGCTCACGAGCTCCTTCCGCCGCGCGGCGCACAAATCCTGCGCCACCCGCAGTTTCTCGTAGCCAAGCACCCGCGAGAGGAACTGGGCACGCTCCCCCGAGGAGAGCGCGTTCATGATCGCCAGATCCTTCTGGCCGGTGAAGTAGGTGTTGAAGAACTCCGACTTCGTCATCCCAATCCGACGCTGCAACACATCGGCCACACCCGACACCGACACCGCAATCGGCTGTTCGCCGCCATCGAGGTAAAGCTCGGCCATCGAGAGGCCACGCACCACGCGGTAGCGATGTCCAGAGAGCTCGAAGTCCAACTCCACGCGGACGGCTGAACGGGGCGTCGCCCGCTGGAACCGGATGGTGTCGTTGCCGCCACGCGCCGTGTTGCCGCCGTAGAGCGCCCACGCGATGGCTTCGAGGATCGTGGATTTGCCGGCGCCGTTCGGACCAATAATGCCGGTGAGCCCCGAGTCGAACTCGAGGACTGTGTTCTCGTGCTGACGGAAGTTGGTGAGGCGGAGTCGGGTGAGTCTCACGAATCCACTCCCGGCAACTCGCGAGCCGGCTCGGAGATTTCCGCTTCCTCGAGGTAGTGCAACCCGAGCGCGACGAGTGGATCGCGCTCCATTCCGGCAGGGAGATTCCGCGCCACCAGTGCTTCGCGCAGGGTCTCCGCGAGCGAGGGACGACGACCAGGCGCGCCAGCCCCCTTCTGCGGACGCACGACCTCGGGACGTCGCGTATCGAGCTGGAAGTGCAGCGCGCGTCGCTGCAAATCGCGAAGCGCCTTGTGATCAATCTCGCGGGCGATGTGTCGCGGCACATTGTTGAGCACGAGTCGCACCACCTTGCCGTCGATCCCGTCGGGGAGACGCGCGACCGCGCGTTGAATCGCGACATCGATATCGGCTGCGGACATCCCGCGTCCATCGACCACTGGGAGATCGACCACCGCGCGTACGACTGGCAGTGGATGGAACTGTTGCTTCCCGGTCGCCAAGTCGCGTTCGATTAATCCCTTGCCAGGGAGTTTCGCGGCTTTCTCCTCGGCGAGCTCGCCCCACGGATTCGAACTCGTGTAGTCAATCGAGCCCGAGTAGTAGACGTGATCGGCAATCTTCTTGTAGACGTGATAGTGCCCGAGCCCCACATAATCCCAGCCGGGCTTCGCGATTTCTTCCAGCGGGATGCGCATCGCCGCACGATCCGGATGGTCAGCGCGTTCCGCCTGCGGCAACAATCCCTGCACCTCACCATGCAGCAGCAGCACGTTGTACTTCGCGTTCGGGTCGGGAGAGAGATCCACGGTACCCGGCGGCAGGTCGGGAACCGCGAGCACGGAGAGGCCGAGGTCGTCGAAGGTGAAGCGCTTGGCCTCGCGATCGGCGACGAAAACGCCGAGCGGTGCGACGAACAGCCGCAGTATGCAAATCGTCTCGCTCGACCGCGGCATATCGTGATTGCCCGCGACAATCACCACGCGTGTCGCGGGGAGCGCCTGCACCAGTCGCGCCAGTTGATTAAACGCGTGCAGGATCGCCGTGTTGGTCGGACGCACCGTGTGAAACACGTCGCCGCCGATCAGCACCACATCAGGCGCCAGTGCGATGCACTTATCCACCGCGCGCGTGAACGACGCCGCGACGTCAGCTTCGCGCTGATTGATCCCGGTGGACGTCTGCCGTTGGTACTGGCGGAACCCGAGGTGCAGGTCGGAGAAATGGACGAGGCGCACGCACCGAAGAATCTACGCCACGCGCCCCGAACTGGTCACCCGTACGGGTCGTCATCCGGCGCCGCCCGCAGGCCTGGCGTCGGGCGGCGTGCGGCGGGCTCGGACGAGACGCGTTTCTTGAGCTGCGCGCGGAAGAAAGCCTTCACGTCGTCCGGCTTGGCCTGAATCGTCCGGTTCCGCGCCCGCAGAATCTCATCCTCGTGGTCCCCCGCGAGCGCCAGCGTGTCCTGCACCCACGCGAGTGTGACGGAGGGGTCCATCCGCCGCAGCGAGACGGTCACGGCGGCGTCTAGTGGCAGCTCGGCCGCAGGAGGAAAGCGCGTCACGCCATCGCGCCCACCCATCACCGCAGGCCGCGGGAAGCGCACGAAAATCGGCTGGCCGAAGTGCGGATGTCGAACCATCAACTGGCCCTTCTCCAGCGTGGCGAGTCGCGCCTTGGTGGCCGGCGCGAGCGTCTGATAACCCGGCGTCGCCAGCTCATCGGGATCCATACGCCCAAACAGCGACGTGCCGCTGTTCCCGACCACGCGACGGTGCACCTGCGAGCGGAACTGCTGCGCTCCGAAGAGCACCAGCCCGAGGTAGCGTCCACGCTCGGCGATATCGAGCAACATCTTTCTTACATAGGTGTCTTGGCCGTCGGCGGGTGCGTACTTGTTGAGCTCGTCCACGAACACCACCACCTGCGACACGCCGAGTTGCCGTTTCTCGAGATGCTCACGCAACTGCGAGACGACGCGCGCGAAGACGAGATCCTGCGCATCCTCCTCGAGATTCGCGACATCGACCACGTACACATGGCGATCGCGAAACTCACCGAACGGGAGATCACTCACCGTGCCGTCGTCGGTCACGAGCCCCTTACACCGCGTGGAGATATTGCTCAGTCGATTCCGCACTTTGCGAATCGTCGCGATGTGATGCGTGCGCCAGACGTCCTGATTCGCTGATTCCATCGCACGAAGAATCGTCGAGAACCACTTCTCGAGGTCGGAGAAGGTGCGTACCTCAATCGCCATCTCGAAGCGCGGCTCGCTGAAGAGCTGA
>JAYTDH010000303.1:0-1752 GCA_043736095.1 Gemmatimonas sp. | reverse complement strand
TTGAGTCGACGTTCAACCCGGCCCTGTTCACCACGAACTTGGCCGTCGGTAACTATGTCATCGATCTCCAGCTGACTATCACCGCGCCGTAAGCGAGTGCTCTTCCGCCGTTCATTCGAATCGACGACTGGCCATCCGCGCCAACGAGCATCGCGTGCCTTTGGGCATGCGGTGCTCGTTGCCGCGTTGGTGCTTTTCTCCCGCGAGGCTGCGGCGCAGTTCACCGTGGAGTCGCTCGAGCAACACTTCCGCTTGGGTCGCGATTCGCTCACGCAGGTGATCGAGATCCGTAGTGAGTCAGATACTGCCCAACAACTTCGCATCCAGCTCAAAGATTGGATTCGCGATTCGTTGGGGCAGAACACCTATGGCGAGCTCGGCTCGCTCGCCGGCTCATGCGGCGCACGAATCCAGGCTTTTCCGCTGTCGATCCAGCTCGCGCCTCGTGGTCGTGAGTTCGTGCGCGTCGCGTACGAGACGACTGGCGCGCAGGACCCAGGCTGTTGGGCAATCCTCCTGCTCGAGGCGGTGAAGCCGCCGAGTACGACGCGCACGCAGGGTGCCGCCGTGAGTCTCACGGTGCTCACCGGGGTGAAGTTGTACTACCATGCGGCGGTCGAGGACGACGATGGCGAGATCGACCTCGCCGACGTAGAAATGTCATGGGAGCGGACGCGGGTCAGTGAGACACGCGTCGACTCCACTCAAGTGCGCGATGTTGTCGTGCGCTTCGTCAACCGCGGAACGTCGCACCTTCGCGTGAAGTCGACCGTGGAGATCCGTAGCGAGAACGCCCAACTGCTGCACGAACTCCGCGGCCCCGAGTCATACATCACGCCTGGGGCGTTCCGTGACGTACTCGTGCGCGTGCCCACGACGCTCGCCGCAGGGCGCTATGTCGCGATCGCGCTCCTCGACTACGGTGGCGCAGAGATCAAGGCGGCGCAGGTCGAGTTCGAGATCCCGTGATGCCGGCCGCGCGCCTGTCCACGATTCGCGGTGCCGCGCGTGCCACCGCGCGCGTCGTATCGATTGCGGCAGCGTTCTCGCTGCTCGCCGGCGTGTCGCCGCTGAGCGCGCAGGGCAATCGGCGGACAGTGCTCACGGTGACGGGATTCCCGCTTACGGTCGCGACGACGTCCGCCGATGACTTCACGACGGGATCGATCAGCTTCGGCAGCACATCGTTCAGCGTCGATCTCACGACCAACTCGGGTGGCGGCGGGTTCTCTCCGCGCGTGACCACGGTGAACGTGCTCTGTGCCGCCGGATGCCCTGGCACGGTGGCGCAAGTACAGTGGCGCCGTGCCGATCTCGGGGTCTGGAACAGCCTAACAACGGCGCCAGTCTTCATCGAGGCCCGTACGGCGACGTTCGGTGGAACGGACGATCCGTGGAGCCGGTCGGTGGAGTGGCGCTATCTCTTAGTGTGGGCGACCACGCCGCCGGCGGCGGAGGTCTCGTTCCCCATCAGCTTCGAGCTGGTGGTGACAGCGCCATGAAGCAGTCGCGCTTTGTCGTCGGCTTTGTCACCGGCCTCGTGGAGTTCGGCGCGCTAGCGCTGTGCGTCGGCGTGATGAGCGCCGCGACGCCCACGGTGGCACGTGCTTTCGCGCCCGTCCTTTCGCTCGAGCCGGATGCGCACACGCGCGTGGCTCCAGTGTCTGCCACGGGTGCGCCGCGCACCCTGGTAACACTCACGGTCCCCGTACCATCGCAGCTCGCCGACGCCACAACATTGGAATATCGCGT
>JAYTDH010000302.1:0-6385 GCA_043736095.1 Gemmatimonas sp. | reverse complement strand
CTGCCATCGCGCGACCAAGTGTAGTTCGCACCGCGGTACACCGTACCGATTGCGGCGTCGGTCACCTCCGCAATCGCATTGACGCGTGCGGCGCCAGCGAAGCCAGGGATGACGCGCGCGAAGGCGCCGCGATCGCCGAGGCCCACGAGCAACCGATTCCCGTCGGGCGATCGGAGCAAGTCGACCGGTTGCCGGCCCGCGATGACGACCGTGCGCCAGGTGCCATCGATGCCCGTCAGATCGCGGACTAGCAGGCGTGCGGTCGAATCGTTCCGTGCACCGGTGAGCACGGCGAGACGGAGCGGACTCCGCCCGAAGAGCGTCACACCGGTGGCCGCTGCGGCATCGACTGGAATGTCCGTCGGCGTGCCCCCCGCGAGCGGGACCCAGCGAATTGTTGGACGGCCGCCCGCACCAAGGCGCAGGAACGCGACACTGCGCCCATCAGGGCTAAATGTTGCGCCAAATCCTCCACTCTCGACGACCTTCGCGAAGCCGGCCTCCGCCCGCACGACGGTGATTTTTCGCGCGGCGCCGGTGTCGGTCTCATAGGAGAGATACCGACCATCGGCACTCCACACGGGCGCTCGCGCGTCCTTGGCGATCTCGACGGTGCGCCAGATTTCGCCCGTGAGTTCGGCCACGCGATCGTGGTATGCATTGGCGTCGGGCCCCGTGAGAATCCGGCGCATCTCCACGAGCGCGGAGTCATATGCACCCGCGTCCCAGGCGTAGAACGCGCGATCCCAGCGCGTGGCCGTTGGAGGAGCCGTCTGCTGCGCGTCGGCTACCAGCGTGACGATCAGGGCGAGAATCGCCACAGCTGGTGCGCGAGATACTAAGCGGGCGGCGATCAGTCGGACCATCGGTGCGTCTCTCTAGGCGGATGTAGCACGGCGCAGTGCGCGCAGCGGGAATACGGACGAGCGGACAGCGCACAAACGACAGGTAAGTTACCCGACTCTCTCAGAGGAGTCACCTTCCCCATTCGACCGCCGACGCAGCATATGTTGCAGGAGCAGCGTGCGGGACCCCTCGAACAAGACGATGAGAGCGCTGGTGTTTGTTCCCAAGATTGTCTCCACGCTCAAGGACTATTCCCGCCAGGCCTTTCTCGCCGACCTGCAGGCTGGGGTCATCGTCGGCATTGTTGCGCTCCCACTCGCCATCGCCTTTGCGATCGCCAGTGGCGTCACGCCGGACCGCGGCCTCTGGACCGCTATCGTCGCCGGCTTTTTAGTCTCGGCGTTCGGCGGATCGCGCGTTCAGATCGGTGGCCCGACTGGCGCGTTTGTGGTGGTCGTGTACGGGATTGTGCACACGCACGGCCTCGATGGGCTTCTCGTCGCCACGTTGATGGCGGGCATCATCCTGATTGCGATGGGTGTCCTCCGACTCGGCGTCGCAATCAAGTTCATCCCGCATCCGTTGATTGTCGGGTTCACCAGCGGAATCGCGGTGATCATTTTCACCGGCCAGCTGAATGATCTCCTGGGGCTCGGGATTCGCGGCCTCCCGCCAGAGTTCGTTGGGAAGGTGCAAGCGTACGCGGCGAATCTCACCTCGATCGATCCGTACGCCGCCGGTATCGCGGCGCTGGCGCTGGCCATCATCCTGTGGTGGCCACGAGTGAGTCAGAAGTTGCCGAGTCCGTTTGTCGCGCTCGTGGTGACCACCGGCCTCGCGACGTGGCTCGAGCTTCCCGTGGCGACTATCGGGAGCCGATTCGGCGCGATTAGCGCGCACCTTCCGCACGTCGGCATCCCGGCGCTCTCCTTTGCCCAAGTCGCGTCGTTGGTCGGCCCAGCGTTGACAATCGCGATCCTCGCTGCCGTGGAGTCGCTACTCTCGGCCGTCGTGGCTGATGGGATGATGGGCGGGCGCCACCGCTCGAATATGGAACTGATTGGCCAGGGCATCGCGAACATTGGCTCGGCACTCGTGGGTGGCATTCCGGCGACCGGCGCAATCGCCCGGACCGCGACGAACGTCAAGAACGGAGGGCGCACCCCCGTGGCGGGGATCGTGCATTCACTCGTGCTGCTGCTCATCACACTCGTAGCGGGGAGCTGGGCGGCGCACATTCCGATGGCGACACTCGCGGCAATCCTCGTCGTAGTCGCGTATCACATGAGCGAGTGGCGGTCGTTCCGCGCTGAGTTGCGCGGCCCGCGCAGCGACATCCTTGTCCTGCTCGTGACGTTTGGGCTCACCGTGCTCGTGGACCTCACCGTGGCGATTGGCGTGGGGATGGTACTCGCCTCGTTTCTCTTCGTGCGGCGGATGTCGGAATCCAGCGATGTGCGCGAGATCTCGGCCGAGCTGGCGGCCGCGGCGGAAGAGGATGGGATCGAACACGGGATGCACGCGAGCATCCCTGCGGACGTGCACGTATTCGAGCTGTCAGGACCGCTCTTCTTCGGCGCGGCCGAACGCTTCCGCGACACGCTCCGGGCGATCTCCGGAAAGCCTCGGGTCTTGATTATCCGCATGGCCACGGTCCCGTCGATTGACTCGACAGGGATTCGCGTGCTCGCCGAGATGATCACGCGGAGTCGCGCCGAGTCGATCACGGTGATGCTGAGCGAGCTTCGCGATGGCCCAGAACGCACGCTGCAGAAGGCCGGCGTCCTCGAAACAGTAGGAGCCGCGAACCTCCATCACACCTTCGCCGCAGCGCTGAGCGCCGCAGCGCTGAGCGCCGCCGTGGCGAAGGACTGACGATTACTCGACCGTGACGCTCTTGGCGAGATTGCGCGGCTGGTCTACATTCGCGCCGCGCTTCACGGCGATGTAGTACGCCAACAGCTGCAGCGGGATCGAGGCCAAAACCGGCGTCAACATATCGAGCGTCTCGGGCACGCGGATCTCGTGATCGATCAATCCTTCGAGCGCCGGCTCATCGCGGCTCGTGATGACGATTGTCTTCCCGTGGCGCGCCTTCACCTCTTGGATATTCGACACGATCTTGTCGAAGACCGCGTCGTGCGGGGCGATGAACACCACCGGCATATTTTCGTCGATCAGGGCGATCGGTCCGTGCTTCATCTCCGCCGCCGGATACCCCTCGGCGTGGATATAGCTGATTTCCTTGAGCTTGAGCGCCCCCTCGAGTGCGGCTGGGAAGTTGTAGCCGCGGCCGAGGTACAAGAAGTTCTGCACGTCCTTGAAGTGCTCGGCGATCTTTTCAATCTCCGGCGCGCGATCAAGGATGCTCTGGATCTGCTTGGGAAGGTCCAGCATCGCCTGCGCCACCTGGCGACCGCGCATCACGGACACCGTGCGCTTGCGCCCGAGCTTGAGCGCAAAGAGGGCGAGCGCGACAACCTGACTGGTGAAGGCTTTCGTGGACGCCACGCCGATCTCTGGCCCCGCATGCAGATAGAGGCCGCCATCATCTTCACGCGCGATCGTCGAGCCGACGACGTTCACGAAGCCGAGCGTCTTGGCACCGCGGCGCTTGGCCTCGCGCATCGCGGCGAGCGTATCCGCCGTTTCGCCAGACTGCGAGATGACGATGCAGAGCGTACGCTCAGTGACGATCGGATTGCGATAGCGGAATTCTGACGCGTACTCGACCTCGACCGGGATACGAGCAAAGTCCTCGATTAGCATCTCGCCAATCAGAGCCGAGTGCCAGCTCGTACCGCAGGCGGTAATCACGATCTGATCGATATGCATGAGCTCATCGTGGCTCATGTTGATGCCGCCGAGCTTCGACGTGCCGTCTTCGAGCACGAGGCGACCGCGCATCGTGTTCTCGACCGTCGTTGGCTGCTCGAAGATTTCCTTGAGCATGAAGTGGTCGAATCCGCCGCGTTCGATGGCGGCGAGATCCCACTCGATGCGCTCAATCGAACGGCGCAGGGGCACGGCGTTGATGTCCATCACGCGGTAGCCGTCGTCGGTGAGGACCGCGAGATCACCATCGTTGAGATAGACGACCTGGCGCGTATGCGCGAGAATCGCCGAGGCATCGGAGGCGAGGAAGAACTCACCGTCACCAACGCCAATCAGGAGCGGACTTCCCTTGCGGGCCGCGACAATCTTTCGTGGGTCGCGACTGCTCACGACGGCGATCCCGAAGGTGCCTTCGACCTTGCGGAGCGCGCCAATGACCGCCTCTTCGAGCGAGCCGTCGTAGCACTCCTGCACGAGGTGGGAGAGCGTCTCCGTATCGGTGTCGGAGCGGAAGGTGTGCCCGAGCTCGGTCAGCTGCTTCCGCAGGACGTTGGCGTTCTCGATGATGCCGTTATGCACGACAGCAATCGAGTTGTCTGTCGAGAGGTGTGGATGTGCGTTGCGCTCAGTTGGCGGTCCGTGCGTCGCCCATCGGGTGTGGGCGATGCCGACCGTGCCGTAGATCGGATTCTTCCCGATGACGGCCTCGAGGTTCGCAATCTTGCCGGCGGCGCGGCGAATATTGAGCTTCTCGCCATCGGAGATGGCGATGCCGGCTGAATCGTAGCCTCGGTACTCCAGCCGCTTCAGGCCGGCGATGAGGTACGGAGTGGCTTCACGAGGACCGATGTAACCGACGATTCCACACATAAACGGTGAGTCTCAGGTGTCAGGTGACGGACGTGCAGTTATGCCAACTTCGCGAGCAACTCTCGGCCACTATCAACGAGCGCCTTTGCGCCGGCAAGGGTCGGCGCCTCAGCAATCACGCGGACGATTGGTTCAGTGCCGGACGGCCTGATATGCACCCAACGATCGGCCCACGCCAGACGGAGACCGTCTTGCGTGTCCGCCGCGGCATCGGGAAAGGCAGCCGTCAACGCTGCGTATACCGCGTCGAGTGGCTTGTCCGGACGATCCAGCTTGTCCTTGATGATCGCATACCGCGGGAACTTCGCGATAATCTTCGAGAGCGGCTCGCCATCCTCGTGCAGTAGCTGCAAGAGGAGTGCCACCCCGAGCGGGGCGTCACGGCCCAGATGCAACTCCGGCAGGATGACTCCACCATTGCCCTCTCCGCCAATCACCGCTCCCGCGTCCCGCATCGCCAGCGCGACGTTCACCTCTCCCACCGGTGCACGCAGCACTGCGGCGCCTCGTTCAGCGGCCATATCGTCCACAATCCGGCTCGTCGAGAGATTCGTGACGACCGCGCCCGTGCGGTGTCGCAACACGACACGTGTCGCGAGTGCCAAAGTGTAATCCTCGCCAATCGCCTTCCCCTCGTCGGAGACCAGGGCGAGCCGATCCACGTCGGGATCGGTCGCGAAGCCGATCTGTGCGCCAGTCGCTCGCACCAATTCCTCAAGCGCCCCGAGATTCTCGGCGATCGGCTCTGGCGGGCGGGGGAAGCGGCCGTCGGTTTCGAGTTCAATCGCGTGCACTTCACAGCCGAGAAGCTCGAGCAGGCGCGGGATCACGGCGCCGCCGGCGCCGCGGCAGGCATCGTACGCGACCACGAACTTTCGCGAGCGTATTCCATCGACGTCGATGAACGGCAACGCCAGCACCTGATCCAGATGCCGCACGATGGCATCGCCGTCGAAGGTCACCGTACCGAGTTGGTCGAACGTGGCGTAGGGGATGCCATCGTCCACGAGCGCCCGCATTTCCTTCCCCTGCGCCGCACTCAAGAAGAGTCCGTCGGGCCCAATGAACTTGAGCGCATTCCACTCGATCGGGTTATGACTCGCCGTGATGCAGAGTCCCCCCGCGGCGTGATGATGCTCGACCGCCATCTGCAATGTGGGGGTCGTCGTGAGGCCGATATCGATCACATCCGCACCGACAGACTCGAGCGCGGCGCGCGTGACGGAGTGGAACAGCGGACCCGTGACGCGGGAGTCGCGGCCGAGTACCACCACCGTGCGGCCGCCACGTTCCGTGGCGCGGGCCACGGCCCAGGCACCGAACGCAGCGGCGTATCGGGCGACAACCTCCGGGGTCAATCCAAAGCCAACGCGGCCACGGATACCGGAGACGCTGATCATGAGGCGGGGGTCGGTCATCCCCGAAAGCTACTGCGATGGAGGGGGGAGACTGAAGGCTCTCCAACTAGCTTTCCCACCAGCGCGGAATCACATGAATCCGCGCACCGATTTGCGCACCGATTTGCGCACCGATCTGCGCACCGCTTTGCGCACCATGTCCCACCTCGCCGCCCCCCTTCGACCTCTCTCGCCAACCCATGGACCTCCTCCCCCTCCGCGCCGCTGCCAGTGGCGGCACGGTCGACGGCCTCGACGCCTCACGACTAGTCGCCGCGGGCTTCACACTCCTGCAGCGATCCGCGCCGCTCGTGCGCGCCCTCGCTGGCCGTCGCGCGGCGATTCTTCTCCCCTCCTCGCCGCAATTCTTGATCGCACTCGCGGCGAGCGACGGCCGCGGGGCCGTGCTACTGAACCCGCTGGCGGCGCCGGCGGAG
>JAYTDH010000301.1:0-3287 GCA_043736095.1 Gemmatimonas sp. | reverse complement strand
GCGCACTGGCCGCCGCAAGCAGGGTGGGCGTCGCCGATGCTGGGAGCCCCTCGTAAATTGGCCACCCCGTCCCCCACTTCCACGCAGCGCCGTTCGTGGCGATCGCGACGGCGTAGCCACTGTGCACGTCGAACGCAAGAAAGGTGGTGGCCGCGGCAATCGCCACTGGCGCGGGCCGATGCGTCGCGGTGCCGTCGCCAAGTGCCTGGAAGTCGTTGCGTCCCCATCCATACAGTTTGCCGCTAGTCGTCAGGCCGATCACATAATCCTCGAGCACTTTGACGCGAGCGAACTTGAGCCCACCACTCACAAGCTCTGGCGTCCGGGTCGCCGTCGCGGTTGCTGTGCCGGTACCAAGCTGTCCGAAGTTGTTCATGCCCCAACAGTACGCCGTGCCGTCGAGCGTGAGCGCGCACGCGTTGCGCGTCGCCGTGCTGACTGAGGCGAAGACGCGCGTGTCAGCCATCGCCACCGGTGTGGGTCCGATCGCTGCGGCGCTAGTCGAGGCCGTGGCCCATCCCCAACAGAAGCTTCGGCCCGCAACCGTCACGCCGCACGCGGTGCCCTCATTCCCGATGTCAAACATGCCCGCCGTGACCGCCGGGCCGAGCGACTCGCTTCCGCTACCGTCAGGGCCTCCACTGCCTCCCGAGGGCCCGGTGGGCTCACTGCAGGCTGCAGTGCTCAAGCACGCAAGAATCATAAAGCGCGTGGCGATTGCCGGCGCTTGGCTCAGTATGGATTGCATTGGGCGACGAAGGGGAACCTGAATTCGCGAATGCGGATGTAAGCGGCCTCCGACTCACAACACAAGTCACCTGCAACACAATGTGATGGCGCCACGCCATAAGGTCTCGCGTGGTGCGTAAACGCCGGAACGCGCTGCTCGACGCCATCGCCGTCGGTGCATCGGGCCTGACTCCCCGCGTACTGCTTGAACGGGTGTAGCTCACTGATCAGCACCCGCCCGCCTGGCCTCAGCACGCGCGCCGCTTCACGCAGCACGGGCCGGAGATCCTCGATGTGCTCAAGAACCAGATCGAACGACACCAAGTCCGCAACGTCCGAGGCGCAGGGCCACGCTGCGTTGATATCGACCTGTTCGAATATCATGTGCGGCGCGGCGACACGCTGCCGCGCAATCAAGATCCCGCGTCAAGTTGCTCTCCGGCTAGCGGCCACCCTCCACCGCTCTCATATTCGCCTATGCCCACAGCCACCGGAATGTCCGCCGATCGACAGCGCGAGGGCGCACTCCTCCGCCTCTCGACCGGCATCGCCGCCGCTGAATCTGAGCAGGCGATTTGCCAAGCGGTGGTCGATGGCCTCCACGATCCATCGCTGGGCTTCGACTTTGTCGCGGTCTTGCTGGTGGATCCGCTGTCTGGCGACCGCGTGGTGGTGGCCAGTCGCGGCTCGAGCGACGCGCCCGCGGGACATCGCGTCAAGCCAGGCCAAGGGCTGAGCGAACTCCCGCTCCTCGATGGCCGGCTCCACTACACGCCGCAGGTCACGACCGACACGCGGTATCTCCCGACGCGCAACGAAGGGTCAGAAGTCGACGTCCCCGTCCTCGTGAACAAGCAGTTGGTCGGCGTGCTCGTCGTGGAGAGCAATCGCCATCACGCGTTTGGGACGGACGACTTCGAGATCCTGCGCGCGGCCGCGCATCAGGCGGGCATCGCGATTGGCCGCGAGCGATTGCTCGGTGCCGAACGGCGCCGCGCAGATGAGCAGGAGGCACTCCGCGCCACCATCGCCGACCTCTCGGCCCGACTCGAACTCTCGGATCTCCTGCAGGCCGTGCTCGAGCGCGCCATCCAGCTGCTCAAGGTCAGCCATGGTGAACTCGCAATCTTTCACCGAGAGCGCGACGAGTTGGAGATCGTCGCGAGCTACAACCTCGGGCGCAAGGACACCACGGGGACGCGGATGAAGGTTGGCGAGGGCGCGATGGGTCACGTCGCGCTGACCCGCGAGCCCTACATCATTCCCGACTACCAAGCGTGGAGTGCGCGCTCGGATCAATACACGCAATCGGCCTTCCATGCGGTGATGGTCGCACCCCTCCTGATGGGTCGCCAGCTGGTCGGCGCGATCGCCTTCATGGATCAGGATACCGGACGCAAGTTCGGTCACGAAGATCTGCGCCTGCTCGACCTCTTCGCGCCACAAGCTGCCGTCGCCATCGAGAACGCGCGACTCTTCTCGGCCGAACGACGGCGCGCCGAGGAGCAACAGGCGCTCCTCGACACCATGAAGGATCTCGCCGGGCAACTGGAGCTGTCGAAAGTGTTGCAGCGCGTGCTCGAACGCGCGGTCGGCCTGCTCAGTGTGACAGGCGGCGAGCTCGCCACGTACGATGAGGCGAAGGGCGATCTCGTGCTCGTCGCGAGCCACAACATGGGGACCGATGCCGTGGGGTCTCGCATCGCGATGGGTGACGGCGCGATGGGACGCGTCGCGCAGACGCGCGAGTCGCTGATCATTCCGCGGTATCAGGACTGGGAAGGGCGATCGGCACAGTACACACAGTCGACGGTTCAATCGGTGATGGCGGCCCCGCTGATGATCGGCTCGCGGCTAGTTGGCACGATTGCGAGTGTGCATTCGGACCCCTCGCGCGAACTGGGGAGCGAGGACCTCCGGTTGCTCGAACTGTTCGCCCCCGAAGCAGCCATCGCCATCGAGAATGCGCGCCTCTTCACGCAGGCCCAGCATCAGCAGCAGTACTTCAGCGAGCTCGTGGCAAATAGTCCCGTCGCCGTCGTCACACTCGACCGCGAGCACAATGTGGTGAGTTGCAACCCAGCCTTTCTCGGGTTGTACGGCTACAGTGAAGCCGAGGTGATTGGCCACCAGCTCGACGACCTAATCACGAGCGAGGCAGACCGTGCGCAGGCGGTGCTCTACACGACGCAGGCGCTCGATAGTCAGTCCGTGCGCGCCATCGCGCAGCGCCGGCGCAAAGATGGCACCGTCGTGGACGTGGAAGTGCTCGGCGTGCCAGTTGTAGTGGATGGCCAGTTGGTCGGGCTCATGGCCCTGTATCATGACGTGACTGCCCTACTCCAAGCGCGCCGCGATGCCGAGGCGGCGAATTCAGCCAAGAGTGATTTTCTGGCGAATATGAGCCACGAACTCCGCACGCCGCTCAACGCGATTATCGGCTACAGCGAGATGCTCGAGGAGGATGCAGTCGATCGCGACGCCGCCGAGGCGGTGACCGATCTCCGTCGCATCCGTGCCGCGGGACATCATCTGCTCGCGCTCATCAACGATGTGCT
>JAYTDH010000300.1:0-2282 GCA_043736095.1 Gemmatimonas sp. | reverse complement strand
CGCGGTCCCCGCGTATTGGAGCACCGCCTGTACGAAGCCGACGCTCTGCTGCCCCTCGTCGCGAATCACGGAGTCGAGCGAACGGCCCTCGATGAACTTCATCACGTAGAACGCGAGGTCGGGGTCATCGCCGACGGCGTAAATACCGATGATATTCGGATGACTCAGCGCCGCCGCCACCCTGGCCTCACGGCGGAAGCGCTCGATCGCTTCTGGAGAGTTCGCGAGCGAGGGCGACATGACCTTGATCGCCACCTTCCGATCGAGCGCGAGATCCAGCGCCAGAAACACCGTCGCCATGCCGCCGGAACCGAGTTCGGCATAGATGTCGTAACGCCCGATGGTCGCGCGCCGGAGGCGCTCGATCAGCGGTTCGGTGCCGTACTCAGAGAGGGTCTCGGAGGGCAATCGGGGGCGCGGGCGAGGGGTCCAAACGGCTTCCTTATTACATGCCGTGTCCCCAGACATTTTAAAAGCCTGCGTCTGAAGTCCGTCAGACCGTCGACGCGGACCGAAAATTTGCCGATGCGATGCCGAACGAGTCAGCTCCCTCGAAGCAATTGCCGAACAACATCCGGTGATATTTGGACAGTCATGTCACCGCAGCTTCCCGAGCTTTCCGAGCTACACGAGCGTTAACAGCAAGATGAAGATCGCCCCGAACAGCAAGGCGAGGGCGAGCCATCCGCGTCGTAGCGGTCGCAGCCGCACGGTCGCAGCGTCCGGATCAACTGGCCGGACTGATCCTCCGACAACCCTGAGCGTCGTCGCGTCGGCTGAATCCGCCACTTCCACGGAGGCGACTTGCGCCCGTCCGACGGCCACCTGCGCGCCGGTCCTCTCGCGTCCCTCCACCGCGGCAACGGCCTCGCGCAACTCCGCGAACCTCTCCTCCGGATTCTTCGCTAACATCCGCGCGATGGCCGCTGCCATCCGGTCCGGTACGTCGGCACGGAGAGCACGCAAGTCTGGGGGTGCATCGTACAAGTGCCCGGCCATCACCTCAGTGATGGAACCACCGACGAACGGCAGGCGACCAGCCAACAGCTCGAACGCCACCACTCCCAGTGCGTATTGATCACACGCCGCACTCGCCGCGAGCCCGTTGTACTGCTCCGGACTCATGTACGCCGGCGTGCCAAACACCGCGCCACTCGCCGTGAGTCCGTGAAACTCCTCGCGCTTGGCGATGCCAAAGTCCGTCACGAAGACGCGCCCTGAGTGCTCGCGCATGAGGTTGGCTGGCTTTACGTCACGGTGAACGACGCCGCGCCCGTGCGCATGATGCAACGCGCGTCCCACCGCTCCAATCACGGCGGTGACCGCCGAAATGGATTGCGGCCCCTTCGCCGCGAGAATGCTCGCCAAGGTCATGCCATCGATGTGCTGCATCACGAAGTACGCGAGCGAGGCATCATCACCCACATCGAATACGGCAACGATGCCCGGATGATCGAGTGCCGCCGCAACTTTTGCCTCGCGACGGAATCGCGTGACGGTCTCCTCGTCCGTCGCGAAGGCCGGCGCGAGGACTTTAATCGCGACCGTGCGCGGGAGCGCGAGATCCTTGGCGAGAAAAACTGTCGCCATCCCTCCGGTTCCCAGTTCGCCGAGTACCTCGTAGCGACCCTGGGTCACCGCTGCGAGTTGGCTACGAAGCGCGCTATCTGCCATGGGATTCAACCCAGAGTGGGTTCCCCCGCGTCACCTCACGGCCGCCGCGTCCCCGTCCCATCCTTCGCCGAGCGCGCCGGCGCTGGCGCCGTTCTTGGCGGCGTCGAAGTCGTCGGCGCCGTACGCGGCACGGTCGGCGAGGTGGTCGGCGCACTCCGGGTCGGCGTAGTCGTGGGACTCACCGTCGGCGTCGCGGTCCGGGTCGCCGGCGCCGACGTACTCGGCGCCGCGAGCTCCCCATTCCCCCCCGACGTCAGCGCCGCACTCGACGGCGCAGTCCGCGGCGCCACGGTGCGCGGCGGAGTCGATGTCGCGCTCCGCGTCGGCGTCCGCGTGGGCGCACTCGTTTGCGTACGAACAGGCGCCGCAACCGCCGCGCGAGCCGCAACCGCCGCGCGAGCCGCAACCGCCGCCCGCGAGATGGAATCCGCAATCGCCACCGTGCGCAACGAATCCGCCCGCGCAATCGAATCGGCCGTCACCTTCGCCGCGGCCACACGCGCCACCGAATCCCGCACCGCCGCCGAATCCACCATCACCACCGCCGGCTTCTGATCATCGGTCGCCGATCCCCCACCCATCCCCTTCATCAAAATGATCCCTCCGCC
>JAYTDH010000299.1:0-3823 GCA_043736095.1 Gemmatimonas sp. | reverse complement strand
AGCGGATGCGTGAGCACCTCGCCCTCCTGCGCGCCGAGCGAGTCCATGAGGCGCCCGATTCGATCGGAGCCGAAGAGCCGCATCAGGTCGTCCTCGAGCGAGAGGAAGAACTGTGAGCTTCCCGGATCGCCCTGTCGCCCGGCGCGACCGCGGAGCTGCCGATCGATGCGACGCGACTCGTGGCGCTCGGAACCAATGATGTGTAATCCACCCGGTTCGGAGACGGCAACAGGCTTTCCATCGGCGTCATTCACCAGACTGGGCTTCGATTCGCGCACGCCGGAGCCGAGTTTGATGTCCGTCCCACGGCCGGCCATGTTGGTGGCGATTGTGACCGCACCCGGCTGGCCGGCGAGCGCCACGATCTCCGCCTCGCGCTGATGGTACTTGGCGTTGAGCACGTTATGCGGAAGCCCGCCACGCTGGAACAGGCGCGAGAGTGTCTCCGAGGCTTCGACACTCGTGGTGCCGACGAGCACCGGGAAGCCGAGCTCGTGCAAGCGTCGTGTCTCCTCCACGATGCCGTTGTATTTCTCGCGGCGCGTCTTGTAGACGAGATCCTGACGATCGTCGCGCACGATCGAGCGGTTCGTCGGAATCACCGAGACCTCGAGTCCGTAGATCTGGAAGAACTCTGTTTCCTCCGTCTCTGCCGTGCCGGTCATGCCGGCGAGCTTCTCGAAGAGGCGGAAATAGTTCTGAATGGTGATGGTCGCGAGCGTCTGCGTCTCGCCCTTCACCTGCACGCCGTCCTTGGCCTCGACGGCCTGATGCAGACCTTCAGACCACCGGCGCCCTGGCATCGTGCGGCCCGTGTACTCGTCGACGATGAGCACCTGCCCATCCTGCACGACGTAGTTCACGTCCTTCTCGTACAGGGCGTGGGCGCGCAGCAACTGATGCACGATGTTGAGCTTCTCGGACTTCACCGCGTACTGCGTCTCGATGACGCGACGCGCGTCGAGCTTGGCCGCCGGATCAAGATCGTGGTCCCGATCGATTCGTCCAATCTCGGTCGCGATGTCCGGGAGCACGAACTCATCGGGCGACGAGGGAGAGAGAAAATCCACGCCCTTGTCGGTGAGATGCACCGAGTGCCCCTTCTCATCGAGTACGAAGAGGAGATCATCCTCGAGATCGCTGTACTCCTGCTTCGCCTGCGAGAGCTTACGATCCGCCATGTGGGCGAGCTCTTGCTCAAGAATCAGCTGCTTGACGCCCGTCTCCTGCATCACCTTCAGCAGGCGCTTGTTCTTGGGGTTGCCCATCCGCGCCTTATAAAAGGCGAGCGCGGCTGTTCCCTTGTCGCCCGCCTCAAAGGCCTTTTCACCGCGCGCGACCAGATCGTTCGACATCTCCGTCTGTCGGCGCACGAGGCGCGTGACAGCGGTGTTGTGCTCGGCGTACTGGAGGTCGCCGTCGTTCCCCACGGGGCCCGAGATAATGAGCGGCGTGCGCGCTTCGTCGACGAGTACCGAGTCCACTTCGTCGACAATCGCGAAGATGTGCTGGCGCTGCACGCGTTGATCGAGCGAGACCACCATGTTGTCGCGCAGGTAGTCGAACCCGAACTCGTTGTTCGTGCCGTACGTGATATCGCAGCCGTAGGCGGCGCGGCGCTGCGGGGTACCCGGTTCGGTGTCGTCGAGACAGCCAATCGTGAGGCCAAGCCAGGTATAGAGATGCCCCATCCACTGCGAGTCGCGGCGCGAGAGGTAGGAGTTGACGGTCACGAGATGCGCGCCGCGGCTGGGCAGCGCATTGAGATAGAGCGGCAGCGTGGCAACGAGCGTTTTGCCCTCACCCGTCGCCATCTCGGCGATGCGGCCAAGATGGAGCTGGATACCACCGATCAGTTGCACATCGTAGTGCACCATATCCCAGGTCATCGGCTGCCCGGTGACCTGCACCGTGGAGCCGACAAGCCGACGCGCGGCCTCGCGCACGGTGGCGAAGGCTTCCGGCAGAATCTCGTCGAGCACTTCGGCGAGCGTCTCGCGATACGCGGCCTCGACGCCGGCCTGTCCGTTCAGTCCCGTCAACTCGAGTTCGAGCGCTTCGCGTGTCTCGGCGTCGGGAGCCGCATGCTTACGGTCCTTCAGCTCGTGGATGCGCGCCGTGAGATCTGCGGTGCGCTCGGCGATGATGGCGCGGAACTTCGCCGTCTGTGCCTGCAGCTCGACATCACTGAGCGCACGCAGCTGTTCCCCTTGCGTGTTGATCTCATCCACGATGGGCTGGACACGCTTCGCTTCGCGCTGATGACGGGTACCGAACACGGCCCCGAAGAGTTTCTTGAGCATTACTGGGTCACTCGGTCGGTAGTGCGATACAACTGATGCGCAGTGATGTAGTCGGCGATAGCGTCCGGCACGAAGCCCCGGATTGTGCGACCGTCGCGGACCCGGGTGCGAATCTCGGTGGCCGAAATGTCCACACGGCGTGTGGCCAGTCGTTCACCGCGGAAGCCGGCCGGTAGTGGCCGCTCCTCCTCTCCTCGCCCCGCCACCACCACGTGCACGAGCTCGGCCAACGCCGCTGGCTCGCGCCACTGGAGCAACGTAGATGCCGTGTCCTGCCCCATCACGAGGAAGAACTCGGCGTCCGGATGCTCACCCCGGAGGGCACGCATCGTGTCGATGGTGAAAGATAACCCCCCTCGATCCACTTCCCGACCATCCACGGCCATCCGCGAGTCGGCGCCGGCGAACAGGTGGGCCATCGCGAGGCGGTCGTCGGGGCCGGTCATCTCAGCCCCCACCTTCAGTGGCTGACGAGCGGCCGGCACGAGGAGGAGCTGATCGAGCCCGAGTTGATCGAGCGCGTCGAGGGCGAGGAACAGATGCCCCGTGTGCGGCGGATCAAAGGTCCCGCCGAGAATCCCGAGGCGGCGGATCACGCGGCCCTGATCACCACGCCCCGGCGGGAGGCGTGGCCGTCGGAGTGGCGGTCGGCGCCGTCGGGAGTTTGCAGAGCGCGAGCACGTCGACGTCGGTTGGGAATCCGGCCCGGAGCGTCGCGCACACCTCGTCGGCGTCGTCCTTGTAGTTGAGCACGGGGAGCCGATAGATCCGCACAAGCTGGAGCATCGAGAGCCGGGCATTGTCGGTGTTCGGCCAGTTCTTCACGACGTCTTGGAAGTAGATGATGGCCGAGTCGTAGGCACGACGCCGATAGTAGTGCATCCCGGTCTCGTAGTCCTTCACCGCGAACCACTCGTCGAGATGCGCGAGCTCGCGCTTCGAGGAATCGGCGAACTGTGACTCGGGGAAAATCCCCTCGAGCGTACGGAACTGCGCCTGCGCGAGAATGCCGTACTGCGGATCGAGGGTGGGGCGACGCCACATCTCGCGATACGCGACCGCGGACCAATAGAGCGCGTCGTCGGCGAGGGTGTCATCTGGGAAGAGCTCGGCGAGGCGCATGAAGCTCTGCGCGGCGAGCACGCGCTCTTCGTTCTTGCGGCGCGCGTGCCCGAGATACCAGTGCGCGCGCGGGAGGAGCGTGTCGCGGGTTGGGAGATCGAAGGTGAGTTTCTCGAACGCCGTGATAGCGTCCGTCCACTTCTCTTTCTCGTAGCGCTGCATGCCCGCCTGATAGAGCGCGGCCGAGCTGGAGTAATTGCGGACGTTGATTGCCTGCGCGCAGGCGCCGACGACGAAAACAATGGCCAACAGCAGGACACGCATCGAGGCTCGCATCAGGTGGGGGGCTGCATTCGGGCGGAGCCGGAGATACCGCGGAAATACTCAATCGTGCGCGTGAGCCCTTCTCGGAGCTGAATGGTGGGCTCCCACTGCAGAAGTGTCTTGGCGCGCGTGAT
>JAYTDH010000298.1:0-2548 GCA_043736095.1 Gemmatimonas sp. | reverse complement strand
TTTGACGGCACCGATGGCCGCGCGCGCGCCGGGAGCTTCGACACGCGAGCGATCGCAAATCTGGTGCTCGGCTGGCGTCCGAGCGCCAAGTGGGAGCTTTCGGGCAAGTTCCGTATCGCCAGCGGATTGCCGACGACCCCGTTCATCGCGGCGGGCCCGAGCGCGGGACAGCAGGACTTCGCGCAGTGGAACGAGGGGGAACGGCTCCCGCTCTTTCACGGACTCGACGTGCGTGTAGATCGCCGATGGAGCCTGCGCGCGGTGCAGCTGATTGGCTATATCGACATCCAGAACATCTACGGACGCGCAAACGTCGCGGGCGTGCGCTGGAATCCGCGACTCGGACGCGTGGAGCAGAACGAGTCGCTCGGGTTGCTGCCGAGTATCGGGTTTAGCGTGGAGTTCTGACCGGGCGCAACCATGGCCTCCCCGGCGCTGCTTCAGAGCCGCACTTAGGCACTGTGCCTTACGCGAGATGCCTGACGCGCGCGTCAGGCGTTTCGCCATTGCGGGCGCGCGCGGCGCGGTGAGTATTCTTCCTGCATTCGCGCGACGGCTGGAGCGCGAGTGGATCCCTCTCGCAGGACGCTGTCGGAGGGAACGTGCAAAGGCCGTTCGAACCGATGCACCGGTCGTGAGGTCGCTGGAGACGACTGTAGTTGTTCGACAGAACAACACCGCATACTGGCCGTCCAGTACGCAGAAGAAGTGGTGGATCCGGCTACTCCGGTAGCGACGAACCAGACCCCACGCTTCACCAGCGGAAGAAGGCCCCCGGCGACATGTTGACGCCCGGGGGCTTTCTAGTACTCACGAGCCACGCTCGGGTTTAACGCGTGGTCGCGCCGAGCGTGAGCGCGCCGAGTGCCTTCCCCAAAAAATCGTTGATGGCGCCATTCTCGATCCAGCGCACGACGATCACGAGATCCTGCTCCGGTGCAACAAAGATCAAGTTCGTTCCATTGCCGACATGTCCGAATGCGCTCGCCGGTGCGCTCGGCATCCACTTCCGGTCCGTGTTCAAGAACCAGTTCGCATAGCCGTAGCCCGGATTCGGCGCGCTCGGCGTCAATGCCTGCGTCACCCATGCATCGGAGAGGATGCGCTGCGTGCCCCACATCCCGCGACGCTGTGTGAGGAGGCCGAATCGCGCCATATCCCACGCACTGATAAACATCCCGCCGCCCCAGTGGCCACCTCCGGAGACGACCTGTACGGCGTGCCCATCGAGCGTGATCCACGCGTTGTCGTAACCGTACCAACGCCAGGTGCGCGACGCGCCGATTGGCGACATCAGGTGTTCGTCGAGTACCTCAGGGAGCGGACGGCGCCAGATGTTCGTGGCCGCGAGCGCGAGCACATTCACGCGGACATCGTTGTACTCGAACACCGTCCCAGGTGCGACGCGCGGGCGCGTCAACCACGTGGAGGCATCCGCCGCGGGGCGATCTGCCCACTCCGGCTTCCCCCAGAGCGTGCCCTCCCAATCGCTGTTCTGCTGGAGCAGATGCTTCCACGCGATCGTGCGATTGTGCGGGGTGCTCCAGGGCTCAATGAGCATCGATTCGCCCACGCGCGCACCCGGCTGTCCATCTGCCTGCGTGCGCAGCGCATACGTCGGCGCCTGTGATTGCCACACGGGCTCATCGACCGAGGCAATCAACCCCCGATCGACCGCAAGGCCGACAACCGTTGAGAGAAAGCTCTTGGTGACGCTGTGCGACATGTCGACGCGATCCGGCTCGCCCCAGCTCGCAATCACATAACCGCCACGGAGTACCACACCGCTCGACCCGCCACGCGGCTTGAAGGGCCCGATTCCCTGCCCAAAGGGCTCGCGGCCAAAGGTGCGATAGTGATTCTCTTCCATGTCCCGCGGCGCGCGCGTCTCCTGCGCCACAGCGAACGCGATCGCCTCCGCGAGTATTGTGCTGTCGACCCCCATCGCTGCCGGAGACCGATGCTCCCACGTGATGCTGGGGACATAGAGCGCTGGCGATGAGCGGGGACGCGCCTGCGCGGACAGTGGCAAAGCGATCAGCGACACCGCGAACCACAACGCGAGCGACACCGCGAGTGACTTCGCGAGTGACTTCGCGGGTGACTTCGCGAGTGACTTCGCGTGCGCGAGCGCCGCGCGCTTCCGCTTCGTGAGCCTCGGCAGCACCCAGAGATAGAGCCCAGTCAGCCACAGCCCGAACACGATGACCCCCGAGGGAAGAAAGACCCATGACTTCACGATATCGCCGAAGAACGAGCCATCGTGGAGTTGCTCAATTAAATCAGAGCGGCGATACGCACTCTGCAGCACCCGCCCATCATCCAACGCGAGCTGCAACTCCCAGCGCGACTTCGTCACGATTTTCAGGATGCCCTTCGCCGGCCGCACATCCACCCGCTCGATGTCGTCCCAGGAACGCACCTGCGCCTGCGGATGGGCCTGCGCGACCCGAAGGACAGTCGCGAAGTCCACCGCCGGTCGTGCGGTGGTGCGCTGCTCCGGTGGCTGCACCCACGGGACCTGCTTTTTGACCTGCAGGAGGATCCC
>JAYTDH010000297.1:0-8387 GCA_043736095.1 Gemmatimonas sp. | reverse complement strand
AAGTCACGCGTCCCGATTGACGTCATTCAGAAGCCGGATGCGCTCGAAGAGGATGAGTGGCGGTTGGTGATGGCACATCCCTGGCTTGGCGTGCTGGCGCTCTTTCAGGTCCGCGACCATCAGGAGTTCCCGTATCGCTCGATGCTCGTGGCGTATCAGCATCATATGAAGCGGGATCTCACCGGCTATCCCCGTTCGCTGCGGATGGCGGAGATCACCTTCTACAGCAAGATCGTCGCCGTCGCTGATGGGTTCGACGCCGCGACGTCGCGTCGTGTGTACACGACGCAGCCGCTGAATCCGGCGGCGGTGTTGCAGGAGATGCGAGACAACCCACGGCGCGGCATGGACCCTGTTGTCGTCAAGGCGTTCGTTGCGCTGCTTGGCATCTATCCGGTCGGTTCGTTGGTCGTGCTCGATTCGTTCGAGCTCGCGATTGTACACGCCGTGAATCCCATCGCCGACATGCTCTCGCGGCCCATCGTCCGTATCATCAGTGACTCGATGGGCAACGTCGAGCACCCCGGCACCCTGTTCGACCTCGCGCAGCAGGACGAGTCGGGCACTTTCGTGAAGTCCATCATCAAAACCGCCGATCCCGAGCGCTACGGCATCAAGGTCGGCGACTATTTCGTCTGAAACCGTGCTAGCTGAACGACTTCGCTCGCTCCGTGCGTCCAACCGACGCGCGCTAGTCTGCTATGTGACCGCTGGCCATCCCGATCCCGCCGCATCCGTGCGGTTAATCCGCGAACTCCCAGACGCGGGATGTGATGTGTTGGAGGTCGGCGTGCCGTTCTCCGATCCACTTGCCGATGGACCGATCATCCAGCTGAGTTCGCAGCAGGCGCTGGCGCAGGGGATCACCCTGACGCGCACGCTGGCGATTATCGCCGAGGCCAAGCCGTCGGCGCCGGTCGTGCTCTTTAGCTACTTGAATCCGCTCATTGCCGCCGGGCCGGATGTGCTCACGCGCGCGAAAGCGGCGGGCGTTTCGGGCGTGCTCGTGACGGATATGCCAGTGGGGGCGGATCCCGCGCGCGAGGCGTGGCTCGGGTCTGGCCCACTCGAGTTCGTGCGGTTGGTCGCCCCGACAACGCCTGCCGATCGCATGGCCGAAATCGGGAAGAACGGAAGCGGGTTCGTCTACCTGATTAGCCGGCTCGGCGTGACCGGCGTGCATCAGGGGGTCGCAGACTCGCTCCCGGAGACCATCGCCCGTCTGCGGAGCGTCTGCGATTTGCCGATCTGTGTGGGATTTGGTATCTCGACGCCCGCGCACGCGAAGGCGGTCGGCGCAATGGCCGACGGCATCGTGGTCGGGTCGGCGCTCGTGCAGGCGGCGGCGACGGGGGGTGTAGATGCCGCTCTCTCGCTGGTCCGCTCGTTACGGGCGGCACTGGACGAAGTCTGATGCGTCGATCGTTGGTGGCGTACCGCTATGCAATCCCGCCGATCGGGACTGCCGCGCTGCTTGTCGCACTCTACGTGGATGACGGCTGGCTGCGCCACGGGTTCCTCACGATGGGACTCATTGTCGGCGCCGTTGTGCTGCGGCGCTTCCACCTGCCCGTCACCAAGTTTGCGGCGGTGCATCTGCTCGGGCTCGTCGGCATCGGCGGCACCATCCTCGCAGGACCGGCGGCTGGTGCGCTGGCGACCACCCTCGGCGTGATGATCACCGATGGCGCGTGGCTGCGACGTGGCATTCTGCCGGCGTGGGTGAATGCCGCACGTGAGACCCTCGCCCTGCTCGCGGCCTTCGGTTGGTACGCCTGGGCGCGTCTCCCGCTGGGCGCGGACGCAGCAGGGTTCGGGAGCGCTATGCCAGCCGTGGCCGTCTTCGTGATTGTGCATTTTGCGCTCAGCCGCACGCTGCAATACATCTCGCTGATCGTCCGCGATAAGCTGTCCGCAGAGGAGCGCGCGCTGATTCTGCGCTACGAGGTGATTACGCTCGGGGCGGGCTCATTGGCGCTCGCGGCGATACTCGTGGCAATCGCGAATCTCGAGCTTACTGGTGTCGCAGTGGTGGTGCTCGTTCTCGCATTCAGTGGCCTCCTCCTCAAGCGCATCCTCGAAGAGAGTATCGCGGCTGAAGAACTCAATACGGTACTCGCGATGGAGGTCGCGGTCGCGGCCGACACCGCGCTGAGTGCGGCGATTGCACGGGTCGAGCGGATGGCGCAGCGCTTGCTCGACTGGAAGGAACTGCGGGTCATCCGGTGGAACGATGGCGCGCCGCAGTTGATCTACCTCACGGGGGAGGGCCTGCTCGCGCTCCCGCGCGCCGCGCCGCACGATGGCGACGCGCTTCGCCAAGAAGTCGCGGCAACAGGCAAGCTCTTGCTGCTGGCCGATGCGAATCGCGACCCACGCGTGGAACGGCCGCTCCCGATGGCCGCCTCGCGCGCCGTCGCGCCACTGCGGTTCGGGGATCGATTGATCGGCCTGTTGGAGCTCGATACGCCGAAGCGCGGTGCGTACGGAGCGAAGGAAGGGATGCTGCTGAAGCGGGTCGCCCATCAGTTGGCGACCACGATTCACTTGCTCGACCTCCGGACGCCGCTGGCGCAGACGCTCGATCGCCTCACGGAGGAGGTCGAGACTCTCACCGGCTCGGCCCGTACGTTGCGCACGGGTGGTGAGGCAATCGTGCGCGCGGTGGGCGAGATCGGGAAGGGAATCGCCGAAGAGTCCGAGCAGCTCCGGCTCGGGCTCGAGAGCATGCGCGCGCTAGGCGAGCGTACGCGCGCCGTGTCCGCAGATGCGCGCGAGGCGCACGACGGCACGCGCGCCGCGAGCATGGTTGCCGCGCAGAACCGGCAGGCGGTGGAATCGTCGCTAGAACAGCTCGTCGGTGCCAAGGGGTTCGCGTCCGAGAGCTCTACGCGCGTCGCGGCACTCGCGCAGACGATGCGCGAGGTCACGGGCTTCATCGCGGTGATTCGTGAGCTTGCGGTACAGACGAACTTGCTCGCGCTGAATGCGGCAATCGAAGCGGCGCGCGCCGGACACGAAGGTCGCGGCTTTTCTGTGGTCGCCGAGGAAGTACGGACGTTGGCCGAGGAGAGTGGTCGGGCGGCGGACGATGCGCAGTCCAAGCTCCGCGGCTTTGAGGATCAGATGCGGCAGACGGCGCAATTGATGGCGCGCGGCGAGGCGTTGGTCGGCGATGCCGAGGCGCAGTCGGCAGGCTCCCGCGAGGCACTCGGGCGCATCGTCGACGGCACCGCCGCCGCGGCCACGCAATCCGCTCGCATCGCGAGCTCGGCAGATGATCAGAGCGTCGAGGTGGCGCGGATGCGCGAGCGACTGACGCGACTCGAAGGCGTTGTGGCGCGCAATCGCGACGGACTCGCCGCGGTCAGCGATGCGGCGCACGAGCAGGCCGAGGCACTTCGTCAACTCGAGCGGGCCACGACCGAACTTCGCGAGGTGGTTGCCGGGTTGTCGGATCTCACCCGTCGCGTCACGAGCACCGGATGAGCGGTATCATCTTTCCGCCGTGGGCCGAGATGACCGAGCGGCGATGTGCGCATGTCGAGCGCGTGACGGCGCTCCTCGACCGCTGGGCATCAGAGCTCAAGCTCGATCGTGTCGAGGCGACCGCGTGGCACGATGCTGGGCGCCTGCACGATGCGCTGCGCGACGCATCGTCTGAGACGCTGCGGGCGCTCGCTCCGGATCCGCAGCGTCCGGTGGAAACGCTACACGGGCCCGCCGCCGCGACGCGCTTGACGAATGACGGCGAGACGCGCGCGAGCGTCCTTGATGCCGTTCGTCATCACACAACGGGATTCGCCGATTGGGATCGAACTGGGCGCGCGCTCTACATGGCGGACTTCCTCGAACCGGGACGCCAGTTCGCCCGCGCCGACCGCGCCTTTCTCGCGGATCATCTCGTGCATGACTTCAACGGCGTCTTCCGTCAGGTGGTGCGGATGCGGATCGAGTGGACGGTGCGCGAAGGGAAGTCGCTCTTCCCCGAGACGGTCGCGCTCTGGAATCGGGTGCGCTGATGCGCGTGAAGGGGCGCTGGATCCTGCTCGCCGTGCTCTTCCTGCTCGTCGGCGGGTGGTTCGGCTGGAAGTCCTTCGCCAGCCCAGCGGCACGTCAGGAGCGCGCGCTCACGGCGATTGTCGAGCGCGTTGTGCCCGACAGCGTGCGCATCAAAGTTGAGGTGCTGAACGGCACGAACGTGCGCGGGCTCGCACGGCGCGGGACCTTCCACCTGCGCGATCTCGGCTTCGATGTCGTCTCGTCGGGCAATAGCACCGAGCAAGTGGACTCCACGGTCGTCATCGTGCGCAGCGGCCATATGGAATGGGGCGAACTCGCCGCCAAAGCATTGGGCGGAGCGCGCATCCAGACGCGCCCCGATACCTCACGCTACCTCGATCTCACGATCCTGCTCGGCACTTCCTGGCGACCGCCGCGCCAGACGTTCCACCCGTAGCTGACCACAGGCGGCCGCGATATCGATCCCGCGGCTCTTCCGGATGGCGATCTCCACGCCGACGTTGCGGATACGACGCGCAAACTTGGCGATGGCCTCAGGCGTGGTCGGGATGAAGCCCATCGCGCCGCCCGGATGCAACGGAATCAAGTTGACGAACGCCCCGCAGCGCTTAGCGAGCGCGGCGAGTTGATCGGCGTGCTCGGTCGAATCATTGACGCCGCCGAGCATGACGTACTCGAACGTCACGCGGCGGTCAAAGTTCGCCGCGGCACGGATCACATCGGCCAGCGGATACTTGGTGTTCACCGGCATCAACTGCGCGCGGAGCGCGTCCGACGGCGCGTGGATCGACAGCGCAAGGCGGAACTGTTCCTTGCGCTCGCCCAGGGCGATGATCCCCGGCAACACCCCCACGGTGGAGACGGTGATGTGTCGGGCACCGATCCCAAATCCCTTGGGGTCGTTCAAGATTGTGAGCACGTGCTCGACGGCCTTCCAGTTCATCAGGGGTTCGCCCATCCCCATGAACACGATATTCGTCGCCCGCAGCGGCGGATCGAGGAGCGCGAGTTCGCGCACCTGTCCTGCGATCTCGTGCACCGTGAGGTTGCGCGCGAAGCCCATCGCGCCCGTCGCGCAGAAGGCGCACTGCAACGCGCAACCAACCTGTGACGAGATGCAGAAGGTCATGCGCTCGCCGTCCGGAATGGCGACCGTCTCAATACTCTGACCGTCGGCCATCTTGAACAAAAACTTCCGGGTTCCATCCACCGACTGTTGCTGCGTAATCAGCGGGAGCCGCGGGAGCGTGAAGTGCTGCGTGAGGAGCTCGCGGAAGTCCGCGGGGAGATCGGTCATCTCGGCGAACGACCCCACCGGCTTCTGCCAGAGGTGGGGGACCACCTGGCTCCCTCGATATGGCTTCTGCCCATGGGCAACGGCAAAATCACGGAGCTCGCGCTCCGCGTCCGATGGGGCCAAGTCCAGCAGATTCAGCATGTTGCAGAGTACCGGGTCCTAGGGGTCGGGTCAACCGTGGATGCCCCCACTCGGCTTCCACCAAGTTGCGATGCCAGTTAGATTTAGCCCCTCAATGCCCACTGACAGTACCCCGTCCGCGGCCCCCTCCGCCGCGGCGCGTTGGACCCCGCCTCTTGTGTGGGTCGCGCTCATCTTGGTCGCCACGTCGTGGCCGAGCATCAACGTGGGCCCCGAGACTCTCGGGTTCGACAAAGTGTTTCACTTCACCGCGTACGCCGTGTTCGCAGGATTGTCCCTGCGCGCGACGCTCCGGCCGCGCGACTGGGGCACGGTCGTCACGGTGATTGTTGTGGTCGCGCTCTTCGGCGCGGTCGACGAGTGGCACCAGTCCTTCATACCGGGGCGCTCCATGAGCCTCGGCGATCTGATCGCCGATAGCTCGGGCGCCGTCGTCGGTTCGTTCGCCGTCCGCCTCCTCCCTTTTCTGACGCCTCGGCGTCCAGCCTCCGCCTCGTGACTCTTTCGGCCGGTCCTCTCGCCACCACGCTGCGCACCCATCTCGGGGGCGCGCTGCGCATCGAACACCTCGGCCAGCGCGTGACGCTCGGCGGCTGGGTGCACAAGTCGCGCGATCTTGGCGGCCATGTGTTCATCGACCTGCGTGATCGCGCGGGGTTGCTGCAGCTCTCGTTCAACGCAGACTGGACTCCGGCTGAGGTGATTGTTGCTGCGGCCGCCATTGGGAGTGAGAGCGCGGTGATTGTGGAGGGAGTGGTCGCGGCACGTCCGGACGGACTGCGCAACGAGGATCTCCCGTCGGGTGAGGTCGAGGTGCGCGCGACATCCATCAGGGTGGTTGGTCCCGCCGTGACGCCAGCGATTCCGGTGGCCCTCGGCAAGGACGCGAAGCTTCCCACCGAGGAGCTCCGCCTGCGGCATCGCGTGCTCGATTTGCGGCGAGCCGAGCTGCAGCAGAACCTGATGCTTCGACACCGCCTCCTGCAGGGGACCCGCAACTATCTGAGCGACGAAGGCTATCTCGAACTCGAGACGCCGATTCTCACGAAGCCGACGCCCGAGGGCGCGCGCGACTTTCTCGTGCCGAGTCGGATGCATGCCGGGGAGTTCTTTGCACTTCCGCAATCGCCGCAGATCTATAAGCAGCTCTTCATGTGTGCGGGGTTTGATCGCTATTTCCAGATTGCGCGGTGCTTTCGCGACGAGGATCTGCGTGCCGATCGGCAGCTCGAGTTCACGCAGATCGATGTTGAAGCGTCGTTTATCACGCGCGAGGACATCATCACGATGGCCGAAGGGTTGATGAAAGCGCTCTGGTATGAAGGCGGCGTCGAGGTCGATCTGCCATTCCCGCGGATGAGCTACGCCGACGCGATGGAGGTTTATGGCTGCGACCGACCAGACCTCCGCTATGGTATGAAGATCCGTGATCTCACCGCGATCTTCGCTACGAGCGAGTCGGGGATTATTCAGGGCGCGATTGGCGCCGGCGGACGCGTGCGAGGCATCACGGTCGCCGGCGGCGGTGCGTGGAGCCGCAAGCAGGTGGATGAACTCGAGTCCATCGCCATGAGTGCGGGCGCCGGTGGCCTCGTGCGACTCAAGATGCACGAGGGCAAGCTCGAAGGGCCGCTTGCCAAGTTCCTGCCGGCCGCAGCCACGACTTTACTTGGCCTCGCCGAGGGAGAGCTACTCCTCGCGGTCGCGGGTGGCGATCGCATCTCGAGCCCCGCGCTCGATCGTGTGCGTCAGGAATGCGCGTCGCGTCTCGGTCTGACCGACCCCAACAATCGCCAGTTCCTCTGGGTGCTCGACTTCCCGATGTTCGAGAAGGATCCGGAGACCGGCGCGTTGGCAGCAGTTCACCATCCGTTCACCTCGCCAAACGCCGACGACATGGTTGCGCGTCCGGAGGCACCGGAAACCTGGCGTGCGCTCGCGTACGACTGCGTGCTGAACGGCACAGAGCTTGGTGGCGGTAGCATCCGCACGAGCGATCCCGCCATGCAGTCGCGGATGTTCGAACTACTTGGGATTGGCACCGTGGAAGAGCAGGAACGGCGCTTTGGCTTTTTGCTGGAAGGACTGCGTGCGGGTGCACCGCCGCATGGTGGCATTGCGTTCGGCTTTGATCGGATCGCGATGATCCTCGCTGGGGCGGAGTCGCTACGCGATGTTATCGCGTTCCCCAAGACCACGGCGGCGCGGGCGCTGTTTGAAGGCGCACCGTCACAGGTGCCGCAACAGGATCTCGACGAACTGCACATCCGCGTGAAGGAGTAGGGATGACCGACGGCACAGTCGCAGGCGACGCCATCACCACAAAGATCTCGACGGAGGGGGCGGATCTCCTCACGCTCGCCGGGGTGGCCGACGCCAACCTCGCCGAGCTGCAGAAGCTCTTCCCCGTGCGCATCACGATGCGCGGCGACGCGATGACGCTCAACGGTGTCGCTGACGCCGTGGAGAAGGCCGCGGTCGTCGCGCAGCGCATGATCGATCACGCGAGGCAGCGTCAGCCGCTCGACCCGGATGACGTGCTGCGCTTCTCGATGGAAGGTCCGGCTCGCGAGACCGGCGTTCCCGGAAAGATTATCCTGCCTGGCGTGCGCAAGGTCATCCAGCCCAAGACCAACGGGCAGGCGGTCTACATGCAGGCGATACTCGACAATGAGATCATGATTGGCATCGGGCCCGCGGGTACTGGTAAGACCTACCTGGCGGTGGCCGCTGCGATTGATGCGCTCGCACGGAAGCGCGTGAAGCGGATTGTGCTCGCCCGTCCGGCGGTCGAAGCGGGGGAGTCGCTCGGCTTCCTGCCCGGGGATATGCAGGCGAAGGTCGATCCGTATCTCCGTCCGCTCTACGATGCGCTCGACGACCTGATGCCGCCCGAGCGCATCGCGCGCGCATTGGAGACGCGGGT
>JAYTDH010000296.1:0-2428 GCA_043736095.1 Gemmatimonas sp. | reverse complement strand
GATCTGCGTCGGCTCTTTGAAGAGTCGCAGCCCAGCGCGACCTCCCCTGAGGCCGGCTACGCGTCGTGACCACGCCGACGGGGCCGGCTTCCGCCGCGCCTCAGGTGGGCTCGCCCGCGATGTCGTACGTGGACCTGCATGCCCACTCAACCGCCTCTGACGGCGCGCTGACGCCGGCCGCGGCAATCGCGACGGCGCACGCGGCTGGACTCGCCGCCTTCGCGCTCACCGATCACGATACGCTCGCTGGTATCGCGGAGGCACAGATCGCCGCCGATGCGTGCGGGCTGCGCCTCATTCCCGGTGTCGAACTCAGCGTGCACCTCGGCAAGGTGGAGGTCCACCTCCTCGGGCTGCATATCCGCGACGTCGATGCGCTCCAAGATCGGCTCGAGATCTACCGCGGGCATCGTCGCTCGCGCGCCGAGCAGATTGTCGCCAAGCTCAACGCGGTCGGTGTCGCCGTCACCGTCGAGGCCGTGCTCGCCGCGGCAGCCGGCGGGGCCATCGGACGACCGCACGTCGCGCGGGCGCTCGTCGCCGGCGGCTTCGTGCGGGACGTGCGCGAAGCATTCGATCGGTATCTCGCGGCGGGTAAACCGGCGTACGTGGACAAAGAGCGCCTCGAAATCGCCGAAGGAATCTCCCTGATCCACGAGGCTGGCGGGATTGCGGTGCTCGCGCATCCAGGGAGCGATGGACGGCGCGACATGATTGAGCCGCTGGCGAATGCGGGGATGGATGGACTGGAAGTGCGGCATCCGAGTCACTCGCGCGACGATGAGCAGCGCCTCACCGCGCTCGCGACGCATTTCGGACTCGTGATGAGCGGTGGTTCCGACTGGCATGGGGCGATGCAGGGCGGGCGCGTCCTCGGCGCAATGCAGGTGCCGATGGCGTGGCTTGAGGCGCAGGATGCCCGCGTCGCGTCGCGTCGCACCTCACCATCGTGAACACGACCGCGCGCGTCGCGCTCGTCACTGGCGCCGGGCAGCGCGTGGGGCGCGCCATCGCCGAGTCGCTCGCGCAACACGGTTGGCGCGTCGCCGTGCACTATCGCGACTCCGAAGCGGGCGCGCTCGAGGTCGTCGAGTTCATCCGGGCGCAGGGCGGCGACGCGCAGGCGTTCAAGGCCGATCTCAGGGACGCTGTTGCCTGTGATGCCCTGGTGGACGCCGCCTATGATCACTTTGGGGCGCTAAATCTGCTCGTGAACTCGGCTGCCGGAATGGAGAAGACCAGGCTGGGACATGTGCGCGCGCCGGAGTTCGACGCAATCATTGCGCTCAATCTTCGGGCGCCATTTTTCCTTGCGCAGGCGGCGGCGCGTCTGATGCCGGCGGGAAGCGCCATCGTCAATATCGCCGATCACATGGCGCTCGAGCCCTGGCCGGACTACAGCGTGCACGGCATCGCGAAGGCCGGCGTCATCGCGCTGACACGGCATCTCGCCGCCGCGCTGGCACCGGACATCCGAGTGAATGCGGTGGCGCCAGGCTTCGTGCTCGCTCCACCGGGGTTCCCTTCGGATGCCGTTGATGCATTCGCCAAGGACACACCGCTCCAGCGCATCGGTACCCCGAGCGACGTCGCCGATGCGGTGCGCTTCCTCGCCGATGCTGGCTTTGTCACTGGGCAAACACTCTTCGTCGACGGTGGACGCAGTGTCCGCCCCTGAGGGCGTCGCGCCACCGTACGGCGACATCGTCGTGGTTGGCGGCGGGTGTTACGGCAGCTACTACGTCCAACAGTTGCGCCGCGCGCGTGCGGCGCACGCGCTCTCGTGGGAACGCCTCATCGTCGTCGATCGCGATCCCGAGTGCCGCGTCAGTGCCGACGCCGAGGGCGTCACCCTCGTGTCGCGCGAGTGGGGGTCTTTTTTCGCGGAGTACCTAGAGGACGCGCTTGCGCGCGCGGCCGCCCGGGATCCCGAGGGTCGTCCGCTAAGCGATCCGGCGCGCGATCCGGCGCGCGATGCGATTGTGCCCTCGCCGCTGATGCCGCATCTGATGGGGCAGTGGGTGATGTCGCGCGCCCGCGCCCGCTGGCCGGGGCGGATGATGCGATTCGCGCCGCTGAACGGTGCCGTGGACGTCCCGTGGCAACGCACTGGCGACGACGGCACGCACTACGTGAGCTTCGCGACGTGGGAGTGTCCAATCAACTGCATCGAGCCGCGCACCTGTCCGCACACGCGCGGTGCCCGCGCGTGGAGTCTCCCTCCCACGCTCCGCGCCTTCGTGGAGACCGAGCGCCTGCGCGGGCGTCGCCTCGATGGTCCCGCGGTGTTCCACTGCGTGCACCGCGCGTACGGGGTCGGGATGTTCGGTGTGGACGAGGTGCTCGCCGCCGACGCATTGGTCGCGCGCGTGGCCGCAGGGCGGGGTGCGGAGGTGCTCGTCGGGACTGTCTCCCACTGCCATGGGGC
>JAYTDH010000295.1:0-2554 GCA_043736095.1 Gemmatimonas sp. | reverse complement strand
ACCGTGGGGTTCTCGTGCACCGACGGGGTGTTCATCAACGATGAGGCCGTCGAGCGTGGCGACTGGAGCGGTCCCGGTGGCGCACGCCGCGTACTCGAGGATCCACGCGTCACGGCGGCGGTGCTCGAGACGGCGCGCGGGGGTCTCCTGCGACGCGGGCTCATGGTCCCGAGGGCTGACGTTGCCGTGATCACGAATATCGCCGCCGATCATTTCGGCGAGTACGGCATCGATTCGCTTGCCGATGTCGCCGCCGTCAAAGGAGTGATTGCCACGGCGCTCGGGCGCGCCGGGACGCTCGTGCTCAACGCCGACGACGACACCCTGCGCACGTACCGGCCGCGCACCGAGGCCACGATTGTCTGGTTCGGCGCTGGTCGCGAGGATCATCTCCTTCCTCCAATCGACGATTTCCCGCTCGCCCTTGGCGGTGCCGCGGCATACAACGTCGCCAATGCGCGGGCCGCAGCATGCGCGGCGCACGCGCTGGGGGTGGCCGCTGCGCAGATCACCTCCACGCTCCAGACGTTCGGCGCGTCGAATGTCGATAATCCAGGACGCTTGGAGCAGTTCGTCATCAAGGGCGTGCGCGTTTGGATGGACTACGCGCATAATCCGCACGGGCTCGAGGCGCTCCTCAAGGTCGCCGTCGCGCAGCGCGGTGCCGGACGCCTCGGCCTCTTGCTCGGGCAAGCCGGCGATCGCGCCGATGACGCGCTCCGCGAGCTCGCCGTTACCGCGTGGCGGGCGCATCCCGATCGCATCGAGTTGCAGGAACTCGACTACTACCGGCGCGGTCGCGCGGTCGGTGAGGTGCCGGCAATCCTCCGCGATGCGGTGCTCGCGCTCGGCGCGCGCGCCGAGCAACTCAGCATTTCGGAGAGTGAGGAGGCGGGAGTGACCGCGCTGCTCGAGTGGGCGCGCCCCGGGGATCTGCTCGTGCTACCCGTACACGCGCTCGAGGCGCGTGCACGGGTCGCGACGATGCTGCAGGATCTCGCTAAATCCGCCGCTAAAACTGGAGCTGATACACCAGCGTGATGTTGCGTCCAGGATTAGCGGCGAATCGCTTGATCCGGCTCGCCGCGTCGAAGTAGCGTGCGTCGCCAACGTTGTCTGCGCGCAACGTGAGCTGATGCAGCATGTTGCCAATCAGCCACTGCTGGCCCACGCTGAGATTCACCAGCGTGTACGCCGCGGTGGGCACGTCGACGCTGCCTCCACTCACGCGATTCTGCGCGAATCCGCGACGAACATCGCCGGCGATAAACTTTCCGCGCGACTCCCAGCGCAGACCTCCACCGATTCGCGCCGGCGGCATGAAGGGCAGCGCGCCTCCATCAGTGAACTCGCCGCGCACCAGATCGCCCATCACGTTCGCCACCAACGCACGACCAACATGCAGCTCCATCGAGGCCTCAGCGCCCACGAGCTGCGCGTCGTCTTGCGTAAACCGATTCAACGGCACCAGCTCCGCATCGACCAGTGTGTCTCCGACGATGGTCGGAGTGACGTAGTTCGCAATACGATTCACGTACGTGGCGACCTGCGCCGTCACACGAGCGCCGCGTGCGCGGAGCACCATCTCGGCGCCCACGCTGCGCTCTGCCTCGAGTCCCGGACTGCCGACATCGTAGCTCCCAGCCGCCGCGTGATAGCCGTTGGAATAGAGCTCCTCGACCGTCGGCGCGCGGAAGGCGCGCGCGACCGAGCCACTGACCGAGATCTTCTCGTTGAACGGTACACTCACACCGATTGATCCAGAGGCGCTACCGATATTGAGTGAGCGACCAGGGCCGAACTTCGCCTCACCCGTCTTGGATTCGATCAAATACGAGTCCCAGCGGGCACCGACCTGCAGTGTCGGACTCGACTCCGGATCACCGTCGCGACGGAGCGGCAGCTCCTGGAACAGGAAGACACCGAGGCCCGTCGAGTTGGCCGCCGGCGTCAGCGCTTCTTCGCCTGTGGCCTGATACTGCTTGAACAGGCCCTGCGCGCCAATCGCCCCAGTGAGTCGTCCCAGAACTGTGCGGGCCTGCGCATTGAGCGTCTGCGTGCGGAGTTGGAAGTTGGTCCCGACATCGCCGCTCGGCTCGATCTCATCATGAGCGTAGTCCTGCGCGGTGGCCTCGATTTTCAGATTCTGGAACCGCTCGCTCCGGAGCTGTCTACCGACACGCGCGCTGAGCCCCATGCGGCGCCCGTCGAGCCGTACACCGGCCTCGGGATCGCCCGCTTGGGCGGGAAGACCGTAGTTGAAGTCGTAGTAACGGAGCGCGATCCCGGCGGTGCCGCGGTCACCGACAAATCCGTATCCGAGCGTGGCGCTGCGCGCCTGCGAATCTGTTCCGTCGAGTGTCACGCCATCGCCGGTGCGCAGCGCACCGAGATCGCGCAGGCTCCCGCGCACCGTGAGCGCGCTGCGCGCACCAATCGCCGAGGTGACGCTGCCGCTGATTGCCCCGCCTGGTGTGACCGACTCACCCTGCGATGCCACATAGCCCTCGAGATGCGATGGCACGACCGTCGGAATGTCGTTGGACACCACGTT
>JAYTDH010000294.1:0-12898 GCA_043736095.1 Gemmatimonas sp. | reverse complement strand
AGGTCGCCATCGAGGACCGTGACACACTCGGTCCAGTTTACCGGCAGGGTCGCGAAGCACGCCGCACCGACGACATCGCGTCGAAACCGCTCGGATCCGGAGAGTGTTCCCCGAGGACGGATGAGCACGAGCACGCGTGCAATCCCAAGTTCCGCGCGGCGCCGCATGAGTTCTTCGAGGAGCACCTTGCCGAGGAAGCCTGTCACACCGGTGAGCAGCCAGGTCGTTTTTGCAGTGCGCATCTATTGATTCCCCGCGCCGAGGAGGTTCTGCGGATCGACCGCGTGTTTGATGGCTCGGGTCCACGTCCTCGCCGCTGGTGACAGCGCGCGCGCGAGGAACTGCTGACGAATCTTGCCCACACCATGGTGATGGGAGAGCGAGCCACCGCTCGTGAGAATCTCATCGCGCGCCGCGTGTTCGATTGCCAGGTAGGCATCAATCGGTTGCTCAACTCCGGCGACACTAAAGCCGAGGTAGAAGTAGACGGCCACTCCCGTCTGGTACAATTGTGTGATGCGACAGGTGACAAATGGTCGTCCCGGAAGCCCGCGTGCCGCGTGCTCGGTGTACACGCGCGCCTTGACCCGCTCACACAAGCCGAGCGCGTCGCTCCACGACACTGACGTCTCGAACGATTCTCCGAGTACTTCGAGTTGCATGACGAAGTCGCGGATGTATGCGATGCCGAAGGTGAGCTCGTATCCCTTGCGCCCATTCTCCGCACCCGCGTGAATCCCGCCGAGTGTCGCGGCTATTCGACGGACCGTACGTTCTTGCCGCTGGACTTCTTCGCGGGCTCCTTCAAAGACGAGCGTGCAGGCGACCATCTGGTGCGGATCGAACCCGCGGAGTCCGGTCACAAGCCACTTCTCTAGCGGCTTCCGGAGCGCCGCGATTCCCTCGGGCCGCGGCTTGAGCATCTGGCTCAGTTGGAACTGTAGGTTATCGACCAGTCGCACACTCGCGGGCAACGCACCGGCGCGTGTCAGTTGCTGCAGGAAGTCGAAGCCGATCTCGAAGTTCTTGAAAATGATGGCGTCGTGCTTCTGGATCTCCGGCAACGGAAAGACGCGCACGACAGCATGCGTAATGATGCCGAGCGTTCCCTCGGAGCCGAGCATCCAACGACGCACGTCCACGCCGACCGACTCCCGTGGGACGACGACATCGCGCGCGAGCGTTCCGCTTGGTGTGATCGCGTGCACATCGAGTACGAGGTCTTCGATATTGCCGTACTTGTTCTTCTTCATTCCACTTGCGTGCGTCGCGATCCAGCCGCCCAGCGTGGAGAACTCGACACTATCCGGCTCGTGTCCGAACGTGAGTCCGAGTTCCGCGAGTTGCGTCTGGATGTGTCGGCCGACGGCACCCGCCTCGATGCAGGCGGTCTGATTCGCGCGATCGACCCACCTGATGCGATCCATCCGGCAGAGATCGACGGAGGCGATGGGGCGGGGTTCGTCGTCGGGGCAACGGAGCGCGTCGGTGACGTTGGTCCCGCCGCCGAAGGGGATTAAGCAGATGTCGTGCGCGCGCGCCGCGTCCATCAGCGCTTCCACCTCGGTCTCGGTCGCCGGGAAACACACCACGTCCGGGACCCGTGCGAGCGCCCCGTGCTTCAGACGATACATCTCCTCGAGCGTCTGGCCATGCCCATGCCTCAGGCGCACCAGGTCGTCGAGCGAGACATGCGCGGCACCGAGCGCGGAGATGGCATCCCGCATGAATCCGGCGCATGGGCGCGGCGCGGAGACCGGAGGAGGGAAGTGTGAGGCGCGCACCGCGGCTCGCGGCAGCGCGACACCCATTACCCCTTCGACCCAGGGAAGGAGATCGGGCAGTTCTACGCCGCAGAGGGCGTATCGGTTGCCGGTCAGCGTGACGTTGCCGTTGGGCAACACGGTGAAGTGGGTATCCGCGAATCCCCACACATCGGGTGCGAGCGGATCGGCATCGCGTGTCGGCGGCGCGGGCGGAGTAATGAGCGACTGCATGGGGCGTGAGATCATCGGGCGTTCCTCTGGTCAGGGCGACGCAGAGAGGATGCCACATGCGCGACCGGTACAAAACGCGCCATGCGACGTAGCGTGTGTGCGATGTTGACGTAGGAGCGGCCGTAAGCATTGCGCGCGCCGCGAGGAGAGACCTATCGTGCCGCGCATGACAACTCACGATGCCTTCCGCTCCGGCGTGGATGCCCCGGTTCTGGTGACGGGCGCAACCGGTTTCGTTGGCAGTGCACTCGTGCAGGCGCTGTGCGCCCGCGGCGCGTCCGTGCGTGCGCTGGTACGAGATCCCGTGCGCGCGCGCACACAATTGGCGGCGCCCGCCCGCGCTGACGGCTCCCACTCGCTCACCTTCGTGCACGGCGATCTCACGCGACCAGAGTCGCTCGCCGCGGCGGTCGATGGCGTGGCGACCATCTTTCACGTCGGGGGACATGTCGGCCACCACGGGGCGGCAGAAGCGTACACGCGCGTGAATGTCGAGGGTACGGCGGCGTTGCTCAGTGCTGCGGCCCAAGCTGGGGTGCGGCGATTCGTCCACACGAGCACGCCATCCGTGATTGCCGACGGCACCGATCACTTCGGTGTTGACGAATCGCATCCCGTACCCGCGCGGCATCGCTCGCCCTATCCGGCCTCAAAGGCGGCGGCTGAACAGCTCGTGTTGGGAGCGCATGGACCTCGGCTCAAGGTGGTTGTGCTACGCCCACATCTGATCTGGGGGCCCGGCGCGAGTCAGTGGGTGCGGGGATTCATAGATCGCGCAGAGCGCGGTGCGGGCGTCCGCATCGGCGACGGCGCGAACCGAATCGGGATGACGTATCTCGACGACTGCGTGGCCGCACACCTGGTCGCGGCCGACGCGCTCGCCGCCGACCCCGAAGTCGGCGGTACGGCGTACTTCATTCACAGCGGCGAGCCCGTGCGCCTCTGGGACTGGGTCGCCAACCTCTGCCGTGCGTGCGGTCTCGCGGCTCCATCGCGACACGTTCCACGTGGCATCGCGCGCCTCATCGGTTCCGGATGTGATTTGGCCCTGCGCACGGGCGCCGTGGGCCGCGCGCTTCCGGTCTCTCGCTACTTGATCGACGAACTCACCACCGAGCACTACAGCGATATCACACGAGCGCGCACGAGGCTGGGATACTCCCCGACCGTGTCTATCGCGGACGGAATCAGCCGCGTGGCCGCGTGGTATCGCGCAACGCGCGGAGCGCTCGCTCCTCGGGCATGAGGTCGCTGATTGCCGCGGTGATGCGCTGTGCCATCGAATGAAACAGCGTCGGTGACTCCGGCAAAGCGAGCTCGTGCGTGAAGTCGATCGGCGCACCCATCACCAATTGCACGGGGGGCGCCCCGCCGCGAAGGCGGGCGATCGCGGCGGCGCCATACGCGCGGAGGTCGCGTGGAAATCCATGCAGAAAGAAGGGCACCACGCACGCCCCAGTCTGGTGCACGATGCGGCCGAGTCCAGGGCGCGCAGGCAGGAGCGTGTACGGATCGTCTCCCTTATTGCGGCCGCCCTCTGGATGGATCAGGACCGCCACCTGCTCGTTGCGGAGTAGGTCGCTAAGGATTGTAATCACGTGCTGGTTCCAGTCGTGACCGCGCTTCGATCGGACTACCGGCGGATAAATGTTGAATCCTCCGATCAGCGCGTTCAGCACGAGTCCGTACCACGCATCGAACATTCCCTCAGTCCGGGACGGGACAACGTATCGCGTGCGCACTGGCAACTCTCCCATGGCGCAGGAGCCGATCACGAAATTGTCGAGATACGAGCGATGATTGCCACAGAGCAAGATGCCGCGTGCCCGCGAGACGGCACGCAGGTGCTCGACATGGTGTGCGGCGACGAGCCATCCCAGCGTGAGCTGAAAAAGCGGGCGGATGATGAAGCGCGCGATGAAGACACTCAACCCGGAGAGCGGAGGCACTCGATGCCACCGCTCGATGACCGCGATATTGAACCGCTCAATGCGCGTAAGCCCAGCGATCACTTGGCGAGACTCGTTGTCGTGGTGGCCGTCGTGGCAACGCGCCCGCCCGGGGGCTGCGGTGCGCGCACGTATCCGCTCGGGGTACGATACGGCCGCAACTGCCAACTCGCATCATCCCAGAACGCGAATCGGGGATCGGAGAATCCGGCGTGTTGCCGGAGCGCCTCGTAGAGCACGAGATTGTCGCGATCCATCGGATCTCGCACGCCGAAGGCTTTCAGGACGACGCGATCCCGGATCGCCGGAGGAAAGATGTGCGTCGCCGTCACCAAGTTCGACCATTTGCCCGACACGCGGTCAAGTGGCGACTCGGGGTTCGCGAGATAGTCATCGACCCACTCGAGCAGACTCCCGCGCGGGACGAGGTCGAGCATCCCTGGCTGCCACTCCCCCGCGTCGGCGTACGGATGGAGCATGCCGTGATAATACAACGTCGTGGGGTGAGCCTCGAGGAACCCCACGACGCTGGCTTCTAGCTCCCGCACGGTAGTCGTTGCTGCGAGGTAGACGATGCGGGCGACCGGGAGCTCCGGGAAGTGTTCGAGAATCTGGTCAATCACTATTGTGCCCATGCTGTGACCGGCGAGGATGAACACCCGCCGCCGCCGCTCGAGCGGGACCGAGTCCGCGCCCTGCTCGGCGCTCATCGTCTGCAACGAATCGATCAGAGCGTGGGCAATCCCGCGAGGAGGATGATAGGTCGCGTCTAGGGTCGGGTCGGGGACGAGATCGCGCCGCGCGTGGATCAGCGTACCCGCGCGACGACGCATCTCGCCCCACGCGCCGGCGCCGAAGCCGTCGACCACTGGTCCTAACACGAGTTTCGGGACCGCCGTCACCACGCCGCTAGCGATTCGCGCCGTCGCCACGGTATAGCCGAGATCGTGTGTCCCGATCCCGATCGCTAGTGGCGCGGGCTCGCTCGGCGCCGGCGCGCGTTCCAGTAGTGCGTGCTCATATTCGAGCTGCGCACGGCGCGCCTGATCCACTCCCGGGATTGGGCAGAATCGGCTCTTATGGAACGGACCGCTTACGTCTCCTCGCCGCATGCCCCCGAGCACACTGCAGTAGTCGACGAACTGATGCAACGCGCTCATCGGTGCGCGACTCACCGCGCGCCCCACCGCCCCCGCCACCATAAAGGGCGAGGAGAGCGTGCCCGCGACGGGACCCCAGTCCTGGCCCTGCCGGATGCGGAAAAGATGCCACCAGAGGCTGGATCCCCCACTGGAGTTCCAGTTGATGAAGATCGGGTAGTAGCCAGCAGAGTCAATCGCCGCGCCGCGCTGCTGGACGCGTCCATACCCCTTCTCATATGAGATACGTCCGCCATGGATGTAGATCATCACCGTGTCGTGCGGACTGACTCGCACGGCATTCATCAGGCGGTGCAGTTGCCGCGCAGCCGCGGCATCGCTGAGTGGCCCGCCTACGACGACACCGCGCTCGCCGATCTCGTCCGGCTCGAGAATGTCGCGTGCCCGACCGTCCGCGTGCACAAACACCGCATGCTCGCTGACGTGAAACGGGGCGCGTAGAGTCTGGGCGCCGCCGCTTCCGGCGACGACCGCCAGGGCAACGGCGCAGGGGAGGAGCAGGGGATGTCGCATCGATTGGATCCGAGGAAACGGGGTGATCGAACGCCCTCACGATGCGAGTCCCCGCACACTCATCCCATCCGTTCATTGACGCAGTCCGATGTACGCAGCCGTCTGCCCCCTAGCGCAGATGACGTAGCAGGGCGCCGCGGATGACGTGGACGGGTCGCACCACCACATATTTCCCCCGTGACCAAATACGACTACGACTGGATCATCGTCGGCTCCGGGTTCGGCGGCAGCGTCGCTGCGCTCCGACTCCGCGAGAAGGGCTATCGCGTCGCCGTGCTCGAGGCCGGCCGCCGCTTCCGCGACGAGGAATACGCCGAATCGGCGTGGAATCTCAGTCGCTTCCTCTGGGCGCCCTCGCTCGGGATGCGCGGCATCACGCGCCTCAGTCCATTCAAGGACATCTTCATCGCCTCGGGCGCGGCCGTCGGCGGTGGCAGCACCGTCTATGCGAACACGATGTATCGCGCCAAGCCGGCATTCTTCGAGAACCCGCAGTGGGCGGGACTCGCCGACTGGTCCGCCACGCTCGCGCCGCACTTCGACACCGCCGAGCGGATGCTCGGCGTCACAACGGTCCCGTACCCCAGCGCGGGGCAGGATCTGCTTAAACAGGTGGGCAAGCACTTCGGCGTTGAAGACACCTTCACCCGCACCCCGGTGGCGATCTACTTCGGCGATCCCGGACGCGCGGTGCCCGATCCCTACTTCGGTGGTGAAGGGCCGGAGCGCACCGGTTGCACCCGGTGCGGCGCCTGCATGGTGGGCTGCCGAGTGGGGGCCAAGAACACGCTGCTCAAGAACTATCTCTGGTTCGCAGAGAAGGCGGGCGCCGAGATTATCGCCGATACCGAGGTGGCGGAGATCCGTCCTCTCGGTGCCGCCGATGGGAGCGAGGGATATCGGGTCACGACGCAGCGTCCGGGTGCGTGGTTCGCGAAGGAACCGCGCACGTTGACGGCCCGCGGGGTCGTGGTCGCGGCGGGCGCACTCGGGACGAACAAGTTGCTACTCAAGTGCAAGGTCACGGGGGCGCTGCCTCGGCTGAGCGACCGCTTGGGCGAGTTGGTGCGCACGAACAGCGAGAGCATTCTCGCCGTCACGCTCCCCGATGATTCAACCAAGCCCTGGTTCGACGTCGCCATCAGCGCGAGTGTGCATCCGCGCGAGGACACCCATATCGAGCTCTGCACCTACGGGCGGAAGGGCGACTTCATGATGTTGCTCCTCGCGCCACTCACGGGGAACGGCACGCGACTCACGCGACCGCTGATGCTCCTCGCGTCGATTCTCCGGCATCCGCTCCGCTTTCTCCGCTCGCGGATCCCCATCGGCTGGAGTCGGCGGTCCCTCGTGGTGCTCGTGATGCAAACAAGCGACAACGCGATCGCCTTCCGCCCGGTGCGGAAACTGTTCGGCGGGATTGGCTTGCGGACCGAGCAGAACTCGGCTCGACCGAATCCGACCTTCATTCCGATCGCCAATGAGGCCGCCGAGTTCCTCGCGAAGATTACGGGAGGATTCGCGCAGAGCGGCGTGTTCGAGGCGGCGGCGAATGTCCCGACTACGGCGCACATCCTCGGCGGCGCGCCGATTGGCGCGGATGCCAAGCAGGGTGTGATTGATTATCACCTGCGCGCCTTCGGCTACCAGAACATGATCATCTGCGATGGCTCGGCGATGCCGGCGAATCCTGGCGTGAACCCATCGCTCACGATTACCGCGCTCGCCGAATACGCGATGACGCATGTTCCCGCGCCGTCGCCATCGCCGTCGTCCCTCTCCGAACCGGTCACCGTCTGATGCGTCTCTTTTTGCAGTTGGGCGCCCTCTCGGCAGCGATTGCCGTAGCCGCCGGTGCCTTTGGTGCGCACGCGTTGCGATCGCGAGTCGAACCGCGGATGCTCGAGGTGTTCGAGACCGCCGCGCGATATCAGATGTACCACGCGCTCGCGCTCGTGGCGGTGTCGTGGGTGATTTCGCGGACGCCGATCGGCGCAACGAGCGCAGCAACGGCGAGCGGTTGGCTCTTTGTCGCCGGAACGCTGTTCTTCTCGGGGTCGCTCTACGCGATGACGTTCACGGGGATCCGAGCCCTTGGCGCGATTACGCCAATTGGTGGGGTCTGTTTTATCGCTGGATGGCTCGCGCTCGCGTTGGCCGCCACGCGGATCGAAGGGTAGGGTCCGTCGCACCCCTTGACGGCGCACGGATAGGGCAGTAATCTACTAATCAGTTGTAGAGTAGTTAACTAGCCGACCCGGATCCCCGCATGCCGACTTTTCGCGATCGTCCGTTGGACATCGTCATCGACGTACGCTCCAAGCTCGAGTTCTTTCTCGGCCACCTCGACGGTGCGCTGAATCTCCCGGTGGACCGCCTCCCCGCCGCGCTGCTCGAGCGGGCGGAGGTGCAAAAGCACGATCGCATCCTCGTGTACTGTGCCAGCGGAGGCCGTTCCGCACACGCAGCCGCGTTGCTCTCGCAGGCGGGGTACACTCGCGTGGTGGATGGAGGCGGAATGAGCGCCGCCGGCCGAGACTATCGAGCGGCATGAGCCCGTTTCGCGCCCTGTATCGGCCGGTCGGACCCGCGCTCCATTGCCGTAGAGCCGTCCTCCTCCCTTATTAGAGGCAATGCTCTGCACCGCCTGCAATAAAGAAAGCAAGAATCTCCGCGTCTGCCCGTACTGCTTCACGCCGTATCCCACGGAGCCGGCGCCGACGAAACGGAATTCATTGCGCATGAATACCGGCTCCACCCCGGCGGTGCAGCCGTCGGCGGTGCGTGAGGCCTATCGCAACGCGAGAGCCCTCGTGATGAGGCAGACGCCGCTCGTGCGGTGGTCGGGGCTCGGGATTCTTGTCGTCCTCATCCTCTGGTTTGCGACGAACTCGAGTCCGAAGTTCGAGGCCGGTGTGCCGCAGGCGGCCATCATCGCCACGCCGCTGCAGCGCGATGAAGCACTCGCGCTCATCCGCACCACACGCGAGACCGCGCTCGTAGATGTCCAGCAGGACGAGGTCTTCGTCAGCTATCCGGCCGCGACCTTTCCCGTTCGTGAGGAAGGACAGCTCGCGCTGGTGCAGCAGTTCGCTGAGGCCGATGGGATCGTCGAGGCGCGCAAACGTCGAATCTTCTTCTACAATCCCAACGGGAAGCTCTTCGCGCAGAGCGATGCGAACCGCGGCGTGATTCTCGTCCGGTAGCGGTTGCGCGCGCGCGCTCGCAATGACTCGTTCGCGCGCAGGCGCGCGGCGCTACTGGTACTGCACGTAGAGAACCTTGGGGCGTAACGCGAGAATCTGCTCAATCGTCGTGCGCGGGTCGTCATTGCGCGATCGATAGAACTGCTTCCACCCGACATACTGCACCGGCTCGGGGACGATGTGATTCCGCCAGGTGTTCATCTTGAGCGTCGGCGTGCCAAATCCATCCATGTGCATCACCACCTGTACGCGCGGATCAATCCGCACGTGCTGGGCGTTGGTCACACCGCGGCGCGTGAAGCGATGCACGACGAGCACTTTGGGCGGAATCCTGTGCTGCGTCACAAGGTCAGCGAGAAAGCGCGACGCGTAGTTGATATCGACAGCATCAAACGTCCCAATGCGCTTCCCTGGAATCCCGCCGAGCTTCATCGAGAATTCGGGATCGATCCCCAGATGGAAATTCGGACGCTGAAAGAATCGGGCGAGACGCGGGAGTTCTTCTTGCAAGGTCGAGTGCCCGACCTGCAGATCGAGGAACACAATCGCATCGCGCGTCGCCGCCCAGCGTGCCACCCGCTCAATCAGCGTGTCGGCCATGCGCCCACGGTATTTGCCGTCGGGCCCCGGATGATCGCGCGCCACGACGGCAATCAGGTGCAACGCGGGCTGCACCGGCGTGCTCGGATCCGCCGCCTCCCACGCCGCTACCTCGGCGTCGAGCATCGCGAGCATCTGATCGGGCGGATACTGACCGAGCACGCCCATCCGCGTGGAGAGCGGGTTCCCGTAAAACGCGATAATCCGTTTCGTTGGGAGAATCCCCGCGCTCGGCGGTGCGCTTGAGACTGCGCTCGGGAGTGCGCTCGGGAGTGCGCTCGGGAGTGCGCTTTGCGGCGCACTCTGTTGCGCGAGAGAGGGCGCGCGCTCCATCGCTGGAGCGACAGAACGGATGCCGAGCGCCAGAAGGCCGGCGAGCGAGAGCGTGACGAGGAGCGGGGATGCGCGCATGACCACGAATCTAATCGGCCGTCACGAGATACCGACGGGTGGGGCAGCGGGCTCGAGTCAGAGCCGAATCAGGGTCCGGTGACGACAATCCGCCGATCGGCGCGGATTGTGTACTGCCCAGCCACGCTAATCTCGAGCTGCACGAGGTACTCGCCCTTCCGCAACGTGGAGATGTCGAGCTGCACCGCGCGCGACGATCGCGACGTGCCACGCGCTGAGACATCTTCCACCGTGATGCTCACGGGAGACGAGCCGCGTGCCAGACGCAGCGCGCGCGCGCCGCGCTGCAACACGCCGGTGGATTCCTCGGTCTCCTCGACCACGGTAAGCGAGATGGTCATCCGCTCACCAAGCGGATTCGTGTTGTACGCCTCCCAGAACACGCCCAGCGGCTGCGACGAGCGCACGCGCTGCGTGGCGAGCGCGTGCGGGAGTGCTTCCTCGACAGTCGTGGGGAACTCCCCGTAGGGCGTGTAGAAGAGCAGATCGGAGAGCGAGACGCGCGCGCCCTGGGCGAATGGCGGCCGGATGCCGTAGCGCGCGCGGATGAGCACGCTGCTGTCCGGCGCCGCGATCTCTGCGCTCATCAACAGTGGACCCCACGGGGCGCGCACCGTCATCGTCCCCTTGGCCGGTATCTCGGCGATGATCGTCGCGTTGGGGCGCGGCTCACCGCCGGGCGTCAGGACGAGTGCACCTGCCAGCTTCGCCCCACGGAGGGCGGGCTCCCGACTCACATCGTAGGCGAGCACGACAAGGGCGGTGTCACCGCGGCGGAAGAGCCCCTGTTGGTGTTCCAACATGCGGATGCGCTTGGCGTACGGCGGCTGGTAGCGCGCCACGACGGGCGGCAACTGCACGGCCCAATCGACCGAGTCCGAGACGGTCGGGCTCATCAGCACGTTGTTCGGCGGGATGTATCGGTGCGCCGGGACGGGATCGTGTCCCACGATGTTAATCTGCGAGGGACCGCTCCCGGGCGGGCCCTGGATGTCGGGGCCGCGCGACCAGGCCCGCGACCATCCGAAGCGGAGCACGAGTTCGCGCTCGTCCTCATCGAAGCCGAACATGTACGCGGATGGCCCCCCGCGCAGGAACTCGACATAGGTGAGTCGCGCGTAGTGCTCGGAGCGCGAATCGTTGCCGCGCATCCCGTAGCGTGTACGCGCGAAGAACCACACACGCGATTCGAAGGCGATCCGTTGTGGCGTGCCACAGGTGGTGCGTTGATAGAGCTTACGCGTGTCGTCGTCGAGATAGAGCGAGATGTCGTTCCATCGGCAGCGCTCGGTCTCCCCCATCTGCAATGCGACGCGATCAAACGCCGCCTCCGACTCCACGAAGCGGCCCGCCTGATGGTACGCAAACCCCTGGAGCGCACCGCACCACCAACCGTACGCCGTACACTCGAGCGCGGCGGCGATCGCGCGGTCGTGGAAGCGCGCTTCGTCGAGGTAGCGGACGCGTTGTCCGGCAATCCAGTTCTCGGACGGATTCACCTTGGCGAGCGAGTCGAGCTGTTGGATGAGGGCGAGGCGCTGCGCGGAGACAGGGCCGGGCTCCGGCGGCGCGGGCTCGCCGCGCTCATCGTACCAGTAACAGAAGCGTCCGACGCGCTCTTGGCAGTTGTCGCCCGACGAGTGTCGGCTGCGCGGGAGATTTGCGCGGCGGAAGGTTTCGAATCGCGCCTGCGCCTGCTGGCCCACCACGCGGGGGTCCTCGGGCACTTCGGCCGACTGTGTTGAGAGGACCGGATCCTGCGCGTAACTGAGCCGCGGGACGGCCGCGAGCGCGACGACGGCGAGCGCCGCGAAGAGGCGTCGCATCGGGATCGGCGACAGAACACGCAGTCGGGTCGGGGTCATCGGACAGAATGATACCCGCGAGGGCGCCTCGGGTTGTAGGTTTGTGCCGATGCCGAACATCATCTTCGAAGCGTTGCAGCCAGGAATTGAGCCCCCGCGTCGCGCCACCGCCCACAGCGCGGGGCACGACCTCGCCGCGTGTCTGACGTCCGGCACGGTCAGGGTGTTTATCCATGGACAGCCACAGGACCGCGCCGTCGCGTCGGACGCCGAGGGCCCGTGGGTAGAGCTCGCGCCGGGCGAGAAGGCGCTCATCCCGCTCGGGTTCCGCATGCGGTTGCCCGAGGGATACGAGGCGCAAGTGCGCCCACGATCTGGGACCTCGCTCAAGACGGATTTGGTCGTGGTGAATAGCCCTGGGACAATCGACGCGGACTATCCCGACGAATGTGCGGTCCCCGTGAAGAATGGCGGCACCACGCCGCTCCGGATTCGGCATGGCGAGCGGATCGCGCAGATGATTTTCGCGCGCTTCGAGGCCCTGGATTTCGCGCTTGGCGAGGTCACCCGCTCGACCGATCGCGCCGGGGGCTTCGGCTCCACGGGACGCTGACCGTTCCGCACTCGGACTGAACTGACTCAGATGCGATTCATTCTTGTGGGGCTCCTCTGCGTTGCAATGCGTGTGTCGCAGCCGCCAACCCTCGCGGCGCAGGATCCCACGCCGGTGCGCGTCCAGTCGTACACGCTTACCAACGGACTCCGGGTGCACATCGTCGAGGATCACTCGGCGCAGGTCGTCGCGGTGAATGTCTGGTACGATGTCGGCTCTCGGAATGAACGCGTCGGCCGCACTGGGTTCGCCCATTTGTTCGAGCACATGATGTTCCAGGGCTCGGTGCATGTAGGCAAGATGGAGCACGGGCAGCTCGTGGAGCGCGCCGGTGGCGACTTCAATGGCTCCACGCAGCCCGATCGCACGAACTACTACAACGTCGTGCCGGCGAACCGTGTAAACCTTGCGCTCTGGCTCGAGGCCGATCGCATGCGCTCGCTGGCAATCTCTCCTGAAAATCTCGCCAATCAGCGTGAAGCGGTGAAGGAGGAGCGCCGCCTGCGCGTGGACAATCAAGCCTACTCCTCGGCGATTATTGACTCGCTGCCGGCGCTCTTCGATCGGGAACGTTGCTTCGCCTACGCGCATTCAATCATCGGGTCGATGGCCGATCTCGACGCCGCAACGGTGGATGATGTGCG
>JAYTDH010000293.1:0-28230 GCA_043736095.1 Gemmatimonas sp. | reverse complement strand
CTCGCGCAGGCCGGCATCGATGTCGCGCTTGGTCCGCGCGCCGATGCAAAACTCACGGCATGGGAGTCGATGTTCATCCCGATGCGCCTGCGCGATTATCTGCGCGACGTGACGGTGCCGACCGACTCGGGACCGGCCGTCCCGTTGGTGGCCGAAGAGCGCGAGTTGTACGTCGCCAAGCGTGCTCCCGAACTGCCGGAGCGCACGGGACTCACCGTCACCGCGTGGGGACTGATCCTCGGCGCCTGGTTTTTTCTGCTCGCCCCCGTCGGTGTTGTCGCGCGCCGTCGCACACGGATCCCCGCCGCGATTCTTGCGGTGCTCTTCTATGGGCTGACGGGAATTGTCGGGTGGGTCGTGATCGGCATGTGGGTGGGATCCGCACATGTGTTTTGGTACAACAACCTGAATCTGCTGCTCTTCTCGCCACTGGCACTTGTTGCCGCGATCCCGGTGGCGCGAGCGATTCTGAGCGGCACGCTGGGCCCGCGTACGAAGCGCCTCGCCATCGTCGTCGCCGGATGCGCCGTAGTGGCACCCGTTCTCATGCTCTTCGTCACGCAGCGACTCGGCGGGCCCATTCTCCTCGCGCTCCCTGGGCACGCGGGGCTCGTCGTCGCATTGTGGCGGCATACGCGGCCACACGCCGCGGTGGCGTCCTGAGTCCCTCGCCGAGCGGCCCGAGCCAGCGCGAACTCGTGTGGCGCGTCGGCATCGATGTCGGTGGCACCTTCACCGACCGCGCGGCGCTCAGCGATGATGGACGTGTTGACGCACGCAAGGTGCTCTCGACGCCGGTCGATCAGGGCGAAGGTGTCGTCCGCTCGCTCGAGAAGCTCGCCGGCGTCGCGGCGCGCATCGTGCACGGTACAACTGTCGTGACGAATCTGCTGCTGGAGCGCACCGGCGCGCGTGTGGTGCTCTGTGCCACCGCTGGCGCGACAGATCTGCTCGACCTCCGACGACAAGATCGTGCGTCATTGTACAATCTCACCGTGCATCATCCCGCACCGCTCGTGCCGCGCACGCAGGTCGTCGCCGTCCCCGAGCGTCGTACGCCACACGGTGTTGAGCGCGCACTGACGGCAGAGGGTATCGCGGATACCGTGGCGCAGGTGCTCGCGCTCTCGCCCGATATCGTCGTCGTCTCGCTGCTGCACGCCTACGCCGACGACACGCACGAGCGTGCGCTCGCCGATGCGCTCCGCGCGTCGCAGCCAGGCCTCGAGGTGGTGACGAGCGCCGAGGTGCTCCCCGAAATCCGCGAATACGAACGCACGGCCACCGCGACGGCTGAGGGCTACGCCCGTCCGGCGGTACTGCGGTATCTCGAGCGGCTCAGCGGACGTCTCGCCGAGGCCGGTCACCCCGCGCCAGCGGTGATGACTTCGGGCGGCGGCATGCGTCCGGCCGAGTCGGCAGCGCGGCACGCCGCCGCACTCGCGTTGAGTGGCCCGGCCGGAGGTGTTGTCGGCGCGGCCGCCGTGATGCGCGCCATCGGAACGCTCGACGCACTGACCATCGACATCGGCGGCACGAGTGCGGACGCGGGGCTCATCCTGAACGGTGAGCCGCTCGTGGAACCCGGCGGTGCCGTGGCCGGCGTGCCGATTGCGCTTCCGCGGGTGCTCGTCGAGACCGTCTCCGCTGGTGGTGGAAGCATCGCGTGGGTGGATGATGGTGGGGCGCTCCGCGTCGGCCCGCGAAGTGCTGGTGCACTCCCGGGCCCAGTCGCTTTTGGGCGTGGCGGCCACGAGCCGACCGTGACGGATGCGCAAGTCGTGCTCGGTCGGATCAGCGCGCGGGCGCTGAGCGGGGGCGTGGCACTCGACGCCGTCGCGGCGGAGCGCGCGGTCGGTATCACCGCGGCGCGACTCGGTCGTGACGCCCAAGCGACGGCGCAGGCCGTGGTCGATATCGCGGACGCCGAGATGGCGCGCGCGCTTCGCCGCGTAAGTGTCGAGCGCGGGGTAGATCCGCGCGGGTGCGCGCTGGTCGCGTTCGGTGGTGGCGGCCCACTTCACGCCTGTGCGCTCGCCGACGCGCTGAGCATTCCGGAGATCATCGTCCCCCCGTTCGCCGGCGTCTTGAGCGCGGTGGGACTCGCGCTCGCGTCTGAGCGACACGAGACGGCGTCGAGTCTGCTCGTCGCGTGCGGCGTGCTAACGGCCGAACGCCTTGCGGACGCAGTCGCCCAACTCTCCGCCCGCGTCGATGGAACTGAGCGTCGCACTCTCGCGCGGATGCGGTATCGTGGACAGGGGCATGAACTCGACGTCCCCGTCTACGCGGCGGACGCGGGGGCCAGTCTTGCGACGCGCTTTGCCGCGCTGCACGGCGCCCGATACGGCTTCACGCTTCCCACCGATGCCGAGCTCGTCGCCCTACGTCACGAAGCAGGCGAGCCAGCGCGTGAGGTCCACTTCACTCGCGACGCGACACTCGCGCCCTACGACAAGGCGACGCATACCGACACCGGTGGCCCTGCATCTCACACGACCGTCGACGGGCCACAGGCCGTTGCACTTCCCGACGCCACGATGTGGGTGGCCGCCGGCTGGCGTGCGGCCGCGCTCGACACGGGTGGTTGGCGCCTCACGCGCCTCACGCGCCTCACGCGCGTCACGCGCCGCGGCGCTCCGGATCTACGATGAGCGACGTCCTCGGTCTTGCGGTGTGGGCCTCAGCCTTCGCCACCATCGCGGAGGAGATGGGGAGCGTCCTCATCCGCGGGGCGCTCTCGCCCAACATTCGTGAACGGCGCGATGCCAGCTGCGCGCTCTTCGATGCTGAGGGCCGAATGGTCGCGCAGGCAGCGCACATCCCCGTGCACCTCGGCGCGCTCCCCGAGGCCGTGCGTGCGGTGCGCGAACGCGCGCCTCGTCCCGGCGATGTCTTCTTGCTCAATAGCCCCTGGCACGGCGGCTCGCATCTTCCCGATCTCACGATGATCGAAGCGATTGCCGCTGGCGGCGAGATCGTCGGCTACGCGGTGGTGCGTGCGCATCACGCCGATGTCGGCGGCATGAGTCCTGGCTCGATGCCGCAGGGTGCCACCGAACTCGTGCAAGAGGGACTCGTACTTCCGCCGGTTCGCCTCGTGCGTGAAGGGAACGCCGACGACGAACTCCTGTCGCTCGTGTTGGCGAACGTGCGCACGCCGGAGGAACGCCGCGGCGATCTCGCGGCGCAACGCGCCGCCTGCGCGGCCGGTGCCGCCGGATGGTGCGCGTTGCTCGCGCGTCATGGTCGCGCAGAGGTTGAACGCGCGGGTGCCGCGCTTCTCGAGTACGCCGAGCGCCGCGCCGTCGCGCGGCTTCGCTCGTTAGAGGGTGCGGTCGGGAGCGCGGAGGATGCGCTCGAGGGCGACGGCGTGCTCGATGTCGAGATTCCGCTTCGCGTCACGCTGCGGGTGCGCGATGGTGCGCTCCATCTCGATTTCGCCGGCACATCGCCGATGGTCCCTGGGAATGTGAACTGTCCGATTCAGGTGACGCGCGCGGCGGCACTCTTCGTCTTGCGCTCGCTCCTGGATGACGATGTCCCAACCAACGATGGTATCGCGCGCCCGATCATCATCACGACGCCCGAGAATTGCTGCATCGCTGCCCGCGCCCCGGCCGCCGTTGCGGCGGGCAACGTGGAGATGAGTCAGCGTCTCACGGATCTGCTGTTCGCCGCCTTTGCCGCAGCGGGGGTGGACGTGCCCGCGCAGGGGCAGGGGACGATGAACAACGTCACGTTCGGCGGCGCGGGATGGACATTCTACGAGACGTTAGGCGGTGGCCAAGGCGCGAGCTCCGCGGGACCCGGCCCGAGCGGCGTGCACGTGGGGATGAGCAACACCCGGAACACGCCAATCGAAGCGCTGGAGCATGCGTATCCGATCATCATCGAGCAGTACACGTTGCGCGCCGGCTCGGGTGGCAGAGGGCAGCACCGCGGAGGCGAGGGTGTGCTTCGTCGCTACCGCGTACTCGCCCCGTGCACCGTCACGCTCCTCACTGAACGCCGCGCCCGCGCGCCACAGGGGGCCAACGGCGGTGGACCGGGCGCGCGCGGCGAGAATCTCTTGAACGGCGAGCCGCTCCCCGCGAAGTGCCGCCGCGCCCTGACGGCCGGCGATGTGCTCGAGATCCGCACCCCCGGTGGTGGCGGCTGGGGCACACCCGTCTAGCGCCTCCGTCTAGCGCCTCCCCGCTACGGCGTCGGCGTCAAGAACGACGACCGACGCTTCGTGCCCTCGGATGGCGTCACGCGGTCAAAGACCTTGGCCTGCGCAAAGGTGTCGAGCAGATCCTTGTCCACGTGCCCAGCCTTCGCCTCTTGCCCGAGGATATCCAGCGCCCGTTCAATCGACACCGCGCGCTTGTACGGCCGGTCCGTCGCGGTCAGCGCATCGTAGATATCCGCGATTGTCATCATGCGCGTCTGAATCGGGATCTCCGTGGCACCGATGCCGCGCGGGTACCCCGTGCCATTGAGTTTTTCGTGATGGCCGAACGCGATGGACGGAATCCCCCGCAACTCGCGCGTCCACGGAATCTGCTCGAGGAACCGGAACGTGTGCGTCACGTGCGATTCAATCTCGCGGCGCTCGCGCACGTCGAGATTCCCCTTGTTGATCATCAGGAACCGCAGCTCATCCTCGGACAGCAGCGGCCGCACCACGCCGTCGAAGTCGACATACGTCTGGCGGTGGATCTCCTCGAGTTCTGTAAACGTCCCTTCCGGCAGAATCGTCGGTTCATTGGCCCGCACCACCGCATCGAGCCAGCGCGCGAGCCGGTCCCGCTCGTCGCGTCGGAACTGATCGAGCTTTGAGGTCGCCTCCTCGTAGTCGCTCTTGCCGTACTCGGCTAGGTACTCAGCGCGCTCGCGCTCGTATTCCAGGTCCGCCTGCGTCATCAGATACTGGAAACGCGAGCGCACCAGTGCGAGGTCGTGCGTGTAGAGTTTCTTCTGCTTCACGAGCACCTGCTCGCGCACGCCGACCTTGCCGAAGTCGTGCAGAAGACCCGCGTAGCGAATCTCGCGCAGCTGGTCCTTCGAGAAGGAGATGCCGCGGTACGGACCGGCGCCGTGGCGGTCGACACTCTCCGCGAGGCCGGTGGTCAGTGCCGCTACACGGAATGAGTGACCCGACGTCGTGGGGTCGCGCGCTTCGATCGCGGTGACCGCGGCGGTTACGAATCCCTCAAACAATCGCTCGATGTCCTCGTACAGCTGCGAGTTCTCGATTGCCACGGCGGCCTGCGCCGCGAGCGCCGCCACGAGGTCTGCCGCGCGCTGATCAAACGCGATCACTTGCTGATCCACCACCTTCACGTTCGTGAGAGACACCGCCGGATCACGCTTGCGATTAATCAACTGCACAACGCCAATGACCTCGTCCTTCAGCGTGTACATCGGAATCACCAGCATCGATCGCGTGAGATAGCCGAACTTCTCATCGAACGAGCGGTTCTGGCGGTATGTGACATGCTCGGGGAGCATGTACACGTCGTCGATCATCAGGGTCTCGCCAGTCGCCGCGACGTATCCCGAGATGCTCGAGTGATTCACCGGAACGGTGAACTCGCTGAACGGGAGGTCCGGGAGCGTGGTGTTCTGCGAGAGCTTGAACCGCAGCGCTTCGGGATTCCCCTGCGGATCCGAGTCCACCAGGTAGAGCGAGCCCGCATCGGCCTGCGAGAGGCGCCGCGCCTGCGTCAGGATCATCCCCAGTAGCGTATCGAGGTCTCGCTCGGTAGCGAGTGCGGCGCCCACGCGCGACATCTCACGGAGGTCGGTGGCCGAGGATTCCTGCAACCGGTCCGAGCGACCCGCCGCAATCAGGACCGCGGCGTGGCGCAACGCACCCTGCAACGTGGTGCGTCCCACACTCGGGGCCGCATCGGCGGGAAGCCAGCCGAGCAGGGCCGCCTCGGCGAGCACGCCCTCCGGCGCTGGCTGCCCAGCGTCACCGACGCCAATCAAGGCGCCGTGCACGGCGAAGGCCGCAAGCGCGGCCGACCCCACCGCGTTGGCGAACGCGGCATCGACGAACGCGACCGTCGGCCGCTCGTGATCGAGCGTGGCCAGCTCGGGGAGCGCACGCACGCGACGCGTCTCGAACGACGCATCGGCATCGAGCGCCGGAAGAGCGGGGAGCGCGCGTCCTTCGGGAACGAGGAGGAGAGGCTTCACGGGGCTCGCGGTGTACGGGTGTGCCGAAGCAAGAACCGCCGACCCCCGAGTGGGGGCCAGCGGTTCAAGTATGCCATATAGCTTGGCTGTGCCGCCAGTCGCGGACTAGCGGCTCCCAGATGCCTCAAGACGCGCCTTGGCGACCTTCGCGTCTTCAAAGTCCGGGAAGCGATCGATTGTCTGGCTGAAGAGCGTGAGCGCTTCGGCGCGATTGCCTGAGTCCTGCGCGCTAATCGCGCGCGAATACATCATCACGGCCTGGAAGGGCACGCGACGCTGACGCTCGGCCCGCGCCTCACTCGTCTGACGCGCCGCGGGCGTGAGCGCCGGGAGCTTCAGGCCTGCGTTCGTCTTTTGTCCGACCTTGGTCACGAGCTCAAGAAAGTTTTCCGTGCGGCCGCGGTCCATGTCGGAGTACTCGATGCGCCCAGTCTCGGTATCGACCGACTTGATCGTGATGACCATCGTCCCCGAGCGATCAGTGACGAAGGAGCCGGTCACGAGGTGGCGTGCGCCGAGGAGCTTGCCGATGCGCGCTGCCGTTGCGTCGTCGACGCGCCCATCGCGTCCCAAGTTCTGCTCGGCTAACAGCGCCGCGATGTTCTCTCGCTCAACCACGCGAATTGCGGGGTTCTGCGCGAGTTCGGTGATGAGGAGGTCGGCGATGCCCTTGCTCAGCGGCGCGAGTTCTGCGGTCGCTTGGCCGATGGCGCTGTTCACGAACGGCAGCACGGCGACGGTCGGCCGCGTATCGTCCTGGGCGAGCATTGGGGCCGTCACGAGTGCGAGCACGGCGGTGGCACGAACGATCTGCTTCAGCATCACATCCTCCGGAGAGGTTAGAGAGTCAGGGTCAAACCCTCCGCGGCCAGCACCACTGAGAGCTTGGCGCCGCGGTCCTTCACGAGCTGTTGGCACTCAGCCAAGCACTGCTCCAACTGGTCATCCGAGCGTCGCGGCTCGTGATGGAAGAGCACCAGCGTGCCTACGTTCGCGTCGATCGCGAGTTCCACCGCTTCGGCGTAGGTCGAGTGCCCCCACCCCTCGTGATTCACGTATTCGGCAGTCGTGTACGTGGTGTCGTGGATCAACACCGCCGCGTCCTTCACGAACCGCACCATCTGATCGCGCCAGTCGGCCGGCGAGTTGTACCGCGGATGCGAGGCCAACTCGTTGTCCGACACATACACCAGCGCCTTCCCATCGCCCCCCGCGCCCGTGAATCGATATCCAAGGGCGCCCCCGGGATGCTGCACCGCAAATGCCGTGACTTCATACCCGGTCCCTGCAGTCGGAGTGCCCTCGGGCAGGCCCCGGAAATCAATTGTCGCGTTCAGTTCCTCGAAGGTCACCGGAAAGACGACCGGCGACATCTGGTCCCGCAGCACCTTGTCGAAGCTCCGCTCTAGCGATTCGGAGCCCCAAATCGTGAAATGATTCCCCTTGCCGAAAATCGGAGCGAAGAACGGGATCCCCTGGATATGATCCCAGTGGGCGTGGGTCAGGAATAAATCACCCCGGACCGGCTTCCCACCGGACCCCTCCAGAAGAGTCCTCCCGAGATCGCGGATTCCCGTTCCGGCGTCGAGGATGAGTAACCATCCCGACTCCGTCCGGACCTCCACGCACGGGGTGTTCCCGCCGTAGCGCACCGTCTGCGCGCCAGGACTCGGGATAGACCCTCGGGTCCCCCAAAAACGGACCTGCAGGCTCATCGCATCCCCCGGAGCACGACCCAAGATGCGACTCGGACCAGCGAAGCGTATAGGCGAGGCATCACGGGGTCCCAGTGATGGCGGTCACAGGCAGGCATCTCACAGGCAGACATCTCACAGGCAGACATCTCACAGCCGCTGCTGCGAGCGCTTTTCGAGCGCGGGGCGGTCCGTGACGCGGATCCGGCGATGTTCAGTCGAAATCCATCCAGCCTCCACAAAGTCGCGCATCGCGCGGGAGACTGTCTCACGGCTCGCTCCGATGACGTGCGCAATCGTCTGATGGGTGAGCGGCTTTTCGATCAGTTCGGCGCCCCCTGCGGTTGCGGTATCAAGGATGACGCGTGCGATACGACCGGGCACATCCAAGAGCACCAGCGAACCAATCTTGTCGTCCGCTCGCCGGAGCCGCCGCGACAGCTCGATGAGGAGCGCCCACGCGATCGCCGGACTCTGCTCCACGCGGCGGCGGAAGTCCTCGCGACGGAGCACGAGCAGCGTGCTGTCCTCCATGGCCACCACGTGAGCGGAGCGCGGTTGATCGTCAATCAGCGAGAGCTCGCCGAAGTGTTCGCCCACACCGAGAATGCCGAGGATTACCTCGCGCCCATCCTCGGCCACGAGCACCACCTTCACGCGGCCGTCGCGCACCACGAACAGTGAGTCACCAGGATCATCCTCAAACAGGATGACGCTACCGCGCGGATAGCTCTTCTCGCGCGCTAACTGCGCGAAGTTCGCCACCTCGGCCGCACCGAGGGACTTAAAGAGCGGGACAGTGGTGAGAAAGTCGGCGGTGCTCATTCGGCCCGGAACAGGAGTGGCACGCTTGAATAAAGCTGGGGGCGCAACGGGGGAACGGTCTGGCGGGACGGCGTATACCTTAAATGCAATCTGGCGAAGCTACCGCCTCGTACTAGCCCTGTCAAACGTACAAACCCTTGTCACCTTGCATCTTACCACAGGGGTCGGTATCTTTCCCTGCTACCTCCGAACCTGTCTAGAGGCATATTATGAAGCCCGAAATCCATCCGACGTACGCGACGTCGACTGTGAACTGCGCCTGCGGCAACACCTTCCAGACGCGTTCGACCGTCGACTCGATCCATACCGACATCTGCGCCGCTTGCCACCCGTTCTTCACGGGCAAGCAGAAGCTTATCGACACCGCCGGCCGTGTTGAGCGCTTCCGTCAGAAGTACGGGAAGGCGACCGTCTGAGCATTCGCGATCGCCTCGTCGACGCGCTCCTGCGCGCCGCCGCGGTCGAGCGCGACCTTCTCGATCCGAAGACCGTCAAGGACGCCAAGCTCTTGGCGTCACTCGGTCGGGAGCATCAGCGCCTCGGACAGGTCGTCGAGCGGGCTCAGCATCTCGAGAAGTTGGACCTAGAGCTCGCGCAGTCGCGCGAGCTCTTGTCGTTCTACGATCCGGAGATCGCCGCCGAAGCGCGCCACGAAGTCGAGCGCCTCAACGCCAGCATCCTCGAAGAGGAACTCGCACTCCGGCCCCTCCTCGTGCCGCCGGATCCGCTGCACGACCGCAATGCGATTGTCGAAATCCGCGCCGGGACCGGTGGCGACGAAGCCGCGCTGTTCGCCGCTGATCTCTATCGCATGTACACGCGCTACATCGAGCGGCACGGCGGATGGCGGATCGAGATCATATCGCTCGCCGACGCCACCCTCGGCGGCATCAAGGAAGCGATTCTCAAAATCTCGGGCACACAGGCCTTTGGCGCGCTCCGCTTCGAGTCGGGGGTACATCGCGTGCAGCGGGTGCCGGCCACCGAGGCCGCCGGCCGCATTCATACCTCAGCCGCCACGGTCGCCGTACTTCCTGAGGCCGAGGAACTCGACCTCAGGATTGAGGACAAGGACCTGCGCATCGACGTCTTTCGCGCCTCTGGCCCTGGAGGGCAGAGCGTGAATACGACCGACTCCGCCGTGCGCATCACGCACCTCCCGACCGGACTCGTCGTCTCGCAGCAGGACCAGAAGTCACAGCTGCAGAACAAGCTGAAGGGCATGGAGGTCCTCCGCTCACGCCTCCTCGACCTCAAGGTCGCCGAGGCCGAAGCCGAGCGCTCTCGTATGCGAAAGAGTCAGGTCTCTACGGGTGACCGCTCAGCGAAGATCCGCACGTACAACTATCCGCAGAGTCGCGTCACTGATCACCGGATTGGCTTCACGACGCACGATCTCTCGGGTGTCATGGATGGGAATCTCGAGCCGCTGATGGATGCGCTGCATCTCGCGGACATCGAGGAGAGGCTCGCCGGTGACGGGGGCTAACCCCGGGCAGGGTGTCGTCGCCGTATTGCTCGTCACAGCACTGCTCGCCTGTGACGCACGGTCGCCGATGCCTCGACTCGCCACGTTTGATCCCGATCCCGATGTGGTGCGTATCGAGACGGATCGGGATGTTGAGCTCGGGTTGCGTGCTACCCCGCGAATATTGGTTGCCATCGTGACGCGCAAGGGCGGGACGACGGACACGGTTGCCATCACCTCCGTGAACGCTGAGGATACCGCGATCGTCCGCGTGGTGAATCACGCGCTCGTTCCACGCCGCGTGGGACGCTCGGATCTCATGCTCGTGGTGTCCGGCTATCCCATTACCGCTCGCGTGCAGGTCACCGATCAAGTCGCTGACGAGCCCATCGCTCTCTCGCCCGGCGAGGTGCGCGCGTGGCAACTCGTACCCGGATGGTATGAAATCGCGGTGCGTCGCGCCGATACCACTTTGGCGTCGCCGCTCGAGCTCGCGGCACCCCTTACCTGCGTACCGATGAGTCGCGACCCCGATGCGATTAGCTGCCTCGTGCGTGACTCGACCCGCCTTGTGCTCAAGCACACGGGGCGCGGAGGCCGTGCGCGCGCACATGTCGCAATCCGGCAAGTGCAGTGATGGAACCGCTGTCGATCGGAGACTTGCTCGACGAACTCGCCATCGTCATCGCCAAGCCCGGAGTTCCCCCGGCGCGCTCGCTCGCTCGCGACCTGATTGCGGGCGTCTTGGAGCAGCCCCCCTTCTGGCCGTCGGCGCACCTTGGTCGCGCGTTGACCCCCGACGAATCCTCGCGAATTCGTGCCGCGGCGGAGCGCCTGTCCGAGGGGATGCCGATGCAGTACGCCCTCGGGCACGTGGGCTTCCGGCATCTCACGCTGCAGGTTGATCGCCGCGTCCTGATTCCGCGCCCAGAGACGGAACTGCTGGTGGATCTTGTCATTGCCGCGCAACGCGGCGGGAAGGGGACGGTGGTGGACGTCGGCACGGGCTCCGGGGCGATCGCCCTCTCGCTCGCCGCCGAGGCGGGATTCGATGAGATCATCGCCATCGACCTGTCTGCCGATGCGCTCGCCGTGGCGCGGGCGAATCTCGCGGCGATTCCCGAGGAAAGGCGATCACGGGTGACGTTCCTGCAGGGCGATCTCCTCGCTCCAATCCAGGGGCGGCGGGTGGAGGTGGTAGTGAGCAACCCTCCCTATATTTCTCGGGCTGAAGCGCGCGAACTCCCAGCCTTGGTACACGACTGGGAACCCCACCTCGCGCTCTTTGCGGATGACGACGGGATGGCGGTAATCCGGGCGTTGGTGCCGCAAGCGGCCGACGCGCTGGTGGCCGGCGGCTTGCTCGCGCTCGAGGTGGACTCTCGGCGTGCGGATCTCGCCGCCGCGCTCGTTACGGCCGATGGCAGGTTCACTGATGTGGAGCAACGACTCGACTTGACCGGCCGCCCCAGAATGGTGGTGGCCCGACGACAGGAGCTGTGATGTTGAATGAGAAGGCAGTCGAACTCGGACGGATGATCGGCCAGAGCACGGAGTACCAGGCCGTGAAGCGCGCCAATGAAGCGCTCAACGAGGATCTCAACGTGATGAAGTCGCTGCAGCGCATGGAGCAGCTGCGCGTGCAGGCGCAGGAGATGATCCAAGCGGGTGAGCAGCCGACGCCGGAGATGGAAGGCGAGCTCGATCAACTGCTCCAGGTTGTGCAGGGAAACGGGCTCTACCAGCGCTTCATTGTGGCGAACGAGAACTTCGACAAAGTGATGATGCAGGTGAATCAGTGGATGCTCGATGGCATCAAGAAGGGTGCGACGAGTTCGATCATCACGCTCGGCTGAGCCGAGTCGTGCGCGGTCGCCTGCTCGTCTTCGAGGGAGGTGAGGGAGCGGGGAAGACAACCCAGCTCCAGCGCCTCGCTGCGCACTTGGCGATGGCGCGCGTGCCCTACGAGGTGCTACGCGAGCCTGGCGGCACTGTGGTCGGCGATCGCATCCGCGAGATTCTTCTCCATACGGAAGGCCCGCTCGCACCGGCTGCGGAGGCGGCGCTCTTCATGGCGTCGCGCGCGCAACTCGTGGAGACGCTGGTGCGTCCCGCGCTCGCCGCGGGCACGCACGTGCTACTCGACCGCTTCATGCTCTCGACCTACGCGTACCAGATCCACGGACGCGGACTCCCCGAGGCCGATATCCGTGCGGCCAACGGCCTCGCGGTCGGCGGCCTCGTCCCCGATCTCACGCTCTTGCTGCGTGTACCCGTGGCCGAAGGGCTCGCGCGCGCGCATTCGCGTGGCGGCGATGATCGATTCGAGCGCGCCGATCGTGGATTCCACGATCGCGTCGCGGCGGCCTTCGACTCGTTCGCGGTGCCTGCGTGGCAGCATCAGCATCCGGAGTGTGGCCCAATCGTCGCGGTGGATGCCGTCGGCGATCAGGAGCTCGTGATGTCGCGCGTGATGGGCGCAATCAGTGTTCACCTTCCGCAGGTCCTCGAAGCCACGAGTGTGCGCGCATGAGTCGGTTTCGACTGCTACCACCGGCAGCATTGATCGGCCTTGGGCTCCTCGCCGGCGGTTGGCTCGTCGCCCGCGCGGTGAACGGCGATCAGCGCCGAGAGGTTGAGGGCGCTCGATTGCTCGACACGGTGATGGAGCGGGTGCGTGAGCAGTTCGTCGACGAGGTCCCTGAGGACATGCTCTGGGAACACGCCATTCAGGGAATGCTTGCGCAGCTCGGCGATCCGCATTCGGCCTACCTCTCGCCCGATCGACTCGAGCGACTGCAGCAGGCGACGTCGAACTCGTATCGCGGTGTTGGGCTGACGGTGGATGTCCGCGATGGGTGGATCACGGTCGCGCAGCCGCGGGCGGGCTCGCCGGCCGAGAAGGCGGGAATCCAACCGGCCGATCGGCTGGTGCAACTCGATGGCCGTTCGATGCGAGGTTGGACGGTTGAGGAAGCACGCAATGCGCTGCGCGGACCGCTCGGTTCCAAGCTGCAGTTGGTGATTGAGCGTGGAAACGGGGTCCGGATTCCCTTTGAGTTGGAGCGCGCGGACATTCGCGTGAGCGCGATCGCGCGGGCGACCGTTCTCGCCGACGGGGTTGGATACGTCGCGGTCACCACGTTCAGCGACTCAACGGAGTCCGAGTTGATCAAGTCGGTGGATTCGTTGCGCGCCGCGGGGGCGCGCGCGCTGATCCTCGATCTCCGCGGCAATCCTGGCGGCCTGCTCGCGCAGGGTGTGGGTGTGGCCGATCTCTTCCTTGCGCCAGGACAGCGCATCGTCACGACGAAGGGGCGCACGCCCGATTCCAACGCGTCGTATGTGGACGAGACGGCGGAGCGCTGGAGTGGGATGCCAATCGCCGTGCTGGTGAACGGCTCGACAGCGAGCGCCGCAGAGATCGTCGCTGGCGCGCTTCAGGATCACGATCGGGCGCTGCTAATTGGACGCGTGAGCTTCGGCAAAGGGAGCGCGCAGGCGGTGTATCCGCTAGACAATGGTGCCGCACTCGTCCTCACCCACGCGCGCTGGTTCACGCCGCTCGGGCGGAGTCTCGAGGTCCCGTCGCCGGATGAGATTCCGCTCGCGGATGCGGATACGGCGCGCCCCGTGTTCCGTACGGCGTCGGGACGTGCGGTCTTTGGCGGCGGTGGAATCGTCCCGGATGTGGTGGCTGGTGAGGCGGAGCAGGATTCCGGCGAGCGCCGTTTCTTCGCCGAGATGGGCGCCAATGTGCCTCGTTGGCGTGAAGCGTTGACGGCCGAGGCGCGCGCGCTGCTGCGCGAGGGGTTGGTGCGCGATTCGCTGTTCACGGTGCGGCCCGAGTGGCGGACGCGAGTGAAGGCGCGACTGGCGGCCTTCAATGTGCGCGTTTCCTCGACCACATTCGTCGGTGTGCCAGCGCTTGTAGATCGGTCGCTTGGCAACGAGATCGCGCGTCAGGGGTTCGGTATTCCGTACGCGCAGCGCCGGCTGGTGCGATCAGACTCCGTTGTTACGCGCGCGGCCGCGATGCTCCGACGTGCGCGTACGGCCTCGGACGTGTTCTCGCTCTAAGCGCTAGGCGATCGTTCGTCCGATTGCCGACGCGATGGCGCGCAACGCGACTACGGTCTCCGCAAACTGCGGAGGCGTCTGCGACTGCGCTCCATCGCTCAACGCCTTCTCCGGCTGCGGATGCACTTCGATAATGATGCCATCGGCGCCCGCCGCGATTGCCGCACGCGACATCGCGAGGACCTTGTCGCGACGGCCAGTGCCGTGACTCGGATCGGCGACGATCGGCAGGTGCGAGAGTTGTTGCACAATCGGGATGGCGGTGAGGTCGAACAAGTTGCGCGAAGTCGGATCGAAGCTCCGCAAGCCCCGTTCGCAGAGGATTACCTGCGAGTTCCCCTCGGCGAGCAGGTACTCGGCGGAGAGGAGGAGATCGTGAATCGTCGCCGCCATGCCGCGCTTTAAGAGCACCGGCTTGCCGATTCGGCCCGCGGCCTTGAGCAACGAGTAGTTCTGCATGTTGCGCGCGCCGATCTGCAGGCAGTCGGCGTACTCGGCCACGAGTTCAGCACCCGCTTCGTCCATCGCTTCGGTTACGATCGGCAGCCCAGTCTCGCGCTTCGCGAGCGCCAAGAGTTCGAGCCCCTTCTTGCCCAGTCCTTGGAACGAGTACGGCGACGAACGTGGCTTGAACGCGCCGCCTCGCAACGCCTTCGCCCCCGCAGCCTTTACGGCGTGCGCGGCGGCGAGGATTTGTTCCTCGCTTTCGACGGAGCAGGGACCGGCGATAATCGGGACCTCCGTGCCGCCGAAGCGCACGCCCGGACCGATTTCGACGATCGTATTCTCCTGCTTCCACTCGCGCGAGACCTGCTTGTATGGATTCGAGACGTAGATGACCTCGGCCACCCCGGGGAAATCCTCGAGGGGAGAGCCGTCGATTCGACCATCATTGCCGACAAGACCAATCGCCGTGCGCTGTGCGCCCGGCATCGGCATGGCCTGATAGCCGCGCTCCTTGATCCACGCGCACACCCGCTCGATCTCGGCGGATGTCGCCGTCTGCTTCATCACCACCAGCATCTGCGTTCGTCCTTGTGTGTCTATGCCGTCGCCGCAGCGCCGGCCGGTTCCGCCGTCGTCGCATCGACCGCGGGTCCGCGCATACGAACGCTGACGAGCGACGAAACTCCAGGCTCCTGCATCGTCACGCCGTACACAGCATCGGCCGCTTCGGTCGTGGTGCGCGGATTGTGCGTGATCACGATGAACTGCGTGTTCTTCTTGAACTCATTGAGCATCCGCACGAACCGACCGATGTTCTGGTCGTCGAGCGGTGCGTCCACTTCGTCGAGCAAGCAGAACGGGCTCGGCTTGGTGAGGAAGATGCCGAAGAGCAGGGAGAGCGCGACCAATGCGCGCTCGCCGCTCGACAACAGATGAATGCGCTGTGTGCGCTTGCCGCGCGGGCTCGCGTGGATCTCAATATCGCAATCGAGCGGACGCTCCGGATCTTCCAAGCGGAGATCGCACTCGCCACCGCCAAACAGCGTCATGAAGATCTCGCGGAAGTGCCCACGCACCGTGGCGAAGGTGGCGAGGAAGAGATCGCGTGCCGTGACGTCGATCTCCTTGATCGCCTGCGCGAGCTTCGCCTGCGCGTCCACGAGGTCGGCGCGCTGCGTCGTGAGGAACTCAAGACGCTTGGTCTCCTCCTCGTGCTCCTCGATCGCCAACGGATTCACTGGACCGAGCTGCTCTGTCTGCCGGCGCAGCTCTTCGGCCTCGGCGCGCAGTGCCTCTTCCTCTGCCTCGACCGGCTGGTAGTCCGCGAACAGCTCGTCGAGCGGTCGACGCCATTCGGCCTCGAGTCGCTCGCGGATTGCCGCGCGACGACCCGAAAGTTCGGTGTGGCGCAGTTCGGCGGCATGCAACGTCTCGCTCGCACTCGACGCCTCGACGCGCGAGGCGTCGAGCAACTGTCCAGCGGCCAGCAGCGCGGCCTCCGTCTCGCGGACGGTCTCCTCGGCGGCGGCCAGCACCTGCTCGGCTTCCGCAAGCGAAGCCCGACGCGCGGTGATCTCCTGTTGCCACACGCTCATCTGCTCTTCGAGCGCGCCGTCCTCCTGTGCGAGGTTCGCCATCTCGCGCTCGAGCGAGGCGAGACGATCAAGTGCTTGGCGCTGCTCGCGCTCCAGCCGATCCTTGCGTTCGGCCGCCACCTGCCGACGCGCCTCGGCCTGCGCGTGCGCGACCTGTTGCGCCGCGCGCCCTTCGCGCGATTCGTCTTGCGTGCGCTCCGCCGCCGTGAGTACGCCGCGCGCCGTGCTCGCGGCCTCGTCGGCCTCAATCAGGCTCTTGGCGATCTCCTCTTGTGCGCTGAGGCTCTTGTTCACGCGGTCGCCGAGATCACTGTGCCGACCAGCGAGCTTCTCCTGCAGCGCCACGGCATCGGCAAGCTCACGCGCCGAGCGCTCACGTACGCGATCGCGCTCGTTCCGCACCTGCGCGGCCTGTGAGAGGGCCTGCTGCGCGGCCGCGGCGGCATCGGCCGCCGACGCGGCGGATCCCTCGGCGGCGACGACCTCCACGTGGACCTGCTGCGCGCGCGCCTGCACCGCCTGCCGACGTTCGTCGAGCGTCGCCAGCGAGGCACGAAGCGTGTCGAGCTCGGCGCGACGCGTGAGTGGGCCCGCGCCGGTGTCCTTCGCGGGGAGCCACATCGCGCCGCGCGCATCGACAAAGCCATTGCCATCTTCGGTCGCGCGGACGCGGCCGAGGAGTGCCTTCACCCACCCACTGCCAAGTCCCTCGGCGCGCACACGCGCCGCGAGCTCGGCAGGGTCGTTCCCTGCGCCGCCATCGTGCAGCGCGTCGATCGGGAGGAGCAGCAACGCGCCGGGATTGGTCTCCGCGTGCCAGCTACGGACAGCATCGGCCGCAGCGCGGTCGCGCACGACAACGGCGTGCACCGACGCGCCGAGAAAGCGTTCGATCTGTGCGGCGGCGGCGGCGTCGGCACCAATGAAGTCAGAGAGCGGGCCGAGGACCGCATCGTGCCCGAAGCGCTCGCGTTCCCGCATGAGCTTCGCCGCGGCGGGTGCGAGACCAACGCGCTCGCGCTCGAGTCCCTCAAGCGCGGAGAGTCGGCCCTGCTGCGCGGTATGTTCTTCTTCAACGCGACGCACATCCACGCGCGCTGCGGCCTCGCGATCGCGCGCCTCACGTGCGGCGGCGCGCGACGCCTCTAACGCGAACTCCGCCTCGGCCGCGCCTTGCTTGGCAATCGTCAGTGCGTCATCTGCCGCGGCCAACTCGCGATCGGCCAGCACGAGACGCGCGGAGAGCGCTTCGTGCTCGGCGACGAGCGCCTCCGAGCGCTGCGAGACATCGGCAAGCTCCCGCTCCGCGTTTTCACGCTCGAGTTCCATCCGTCGGGCGTTGTCGCGGAGTTCACGCACGCTACGATCTGCCGCATCGGTGGAAACGCGGGCGCCGTTCACGCGCGCACGGGCCTCTTCCTCGGCAGTGACCTTCTGCCGCAACAACTCGCTGGCCGCTGTGAGTGCGTCCGTGCACTGTGTGACTTCGGATTGCGCGGCTTCGGTCTCGATGCGGAGTCGATCACCGAAGGCCGCACCCTCGGCGCGCTCCTGTGATGCGCGCTCCCGACGCGTGAGCGCGTTCCGGTGCCGCTCCTCCGCGACGGCGAGCTCCTGCTGTAGCTCAAGCACCGCTTGGCGGGCGCTCGCGGCGATGGCGGAACGCTCGTGGCGTGAAGTCTCGGCCGCGGCTCGCGCGGCCTGCGACGCGTCGCGCACGAGTTCGGCCTCGCGGACGGCCTGCTGTCGCGCGGGGAGCGCATCGCGCAACCCACCGAGGCGCTCGTCGAGATCGGCGAGCTCGGCCTGCCACGCCGCCATCTCGCGAGACGCGAGCGTGAGCTCCACGGCGAAACGTCGCGTGGTGATTTCTGCGGACTTCTCCGCGCGACGACGCTGACGAAGTAGCGACCGCACCTGCGTCTGCACTTCGCTCGTCAGGTCGTCGATGCGAATGAGATCCACGCTCGTGGCCTCGAGCTGACGCTCGGTGCTCCGACGACGATCGCGATAGAGACCGACGCCGGCGGCCTCCTCGAACAGCTCGCGCCGATCGTCTGGGCGATCCGAGAGCAGCGCATCGATCATCCGGCTCTCAATCACCACGCCGGAGTCGGCACCGAGGCCGGTGCCGCGCACGAGATCGTGGATATCGCGCAGTCGGCAGGGCGCACGGTTCAGGAAGTACTCGGAATCTCCGCTGCGCGAGAGGCGCCGCGTAATCACGACTTCCTTGAACGGCACGGGAAGCGCGCCGTCATTGTTCTCGAAGTGCAGCGAGACTTCGGCGATGTTCACGGCGCGTCGCGCCGACGATCCCTGAAAGATCACGTCTTCCATCTTGCCGCCGCGCAGCAACCGCGCGCGCTGTTCGCCGAGCACCCAACGCACGGCGTCGGAGACATTGGATTTGCCGCAGCCGTTGGGACCAACGATTGCCGTCGCGCCTGGCTCGAAGGTCAGGTACGTCGGGTCCGCAAAGGACTTAAATCCGTGCAACTCGAGCTTGGTCAACCGCACTTAGAACATTCTCCCGGTTCGATACGCGAGCAGGGGCGTGGCCCCCGACTCACGTAGCATGCTGGCAAGCCATCCTGCGTGGCCCGCCGATTCAAAGGCGCCCGCGAAGACGCGGACGCGGCCATTCACTTGTAGCAGGCCATAGGCCCGCACCCCCGACTGCTCCCAACGCGCCACGGCCGCGGCCAGCTCGCTTGGCGCGAGACTGTCCTCGAGCAACAACGCATACGGCACACTGACGACGCGTCCTGCCGTGGCCTTCACGCTACCGGCCGCACGTTGTGCAGCGAGCCACATCTCGGCGTCCCGCCGCTCAGTCCACGCCCCGACGAGCGCGTGGAACCAGGGTCGGACCGCCGTCCCCCGGACCACCGGCGCGACGGTCTTCGCCGGCGCCGAATCCGTGAGCGACGCAAGACGGGAATTTGCACTCAGTAGGGTGTTCGCCGCTACGAGTTCGACGGCGAATTCTGAAGCGATCGCGGAGTCCGAGGGGTTGACGAGTGGCCCGAGCGTCATCTCGATCAGCGACTCCTCGATGGCGGGGGGCACGGAGTCGGCCGTGAGGCTCTCCGTAAGGACGGCGGGGTCGAGGCGCGCCGGCTCTGGAGTGGGGAGGGGTTGGGCCCGCCACCAGGACAGCCCGGCGCTCGCGGCCACCGCCACGAGCGCGACGGTCGCCAGGATCCATCGGCCGCGTCCGCGTCGATTCGGTGCGGCCTCGATCGATTCCTCCGCCATCGGGGAAGCGCGCCGCACCGGGATCGGCGGTAGCTCCGGCTCCGGGTGGTCCACGGTCGCCAAGAGCGGCCAGGCGCGCACATCGCGCGGTGGGAGGTCCACGGCCACGACGCCGTCCACCCGGGCGATCAGCGCGGCCAGCCCACGCGCATCGGGCGGGGTGACGAGGAGGAGAAGCGCGTCCATCTCGCGGAACCCCGCGACCAAGCGCTCCCACCGCGCACTTTCGAACACCCACCGTTCGTTGATCGTGCCGCGTCCGGACGGGAGGACGTACACCTCCGGCACATCGGCCCACGGCTGCCCGATCTCGGAGATCGGTGCGCCATCGCGGAGGCATTCGAGGAGCCCAATCTGGTCGGGCTGCGGCGTGAGGAGCGCGATGTTCCCCACGAGGTCCGCGACCGCCACGCGCCGCTCGGGCGCATGCGCGCGCGCAATCCCGAGTGCCACGGCGGCCGCCGCCGCAGGGTCACGCCCTGTCACGATTGCCGCGGCGACATCCCGCAGGGCGGGGGCGATGCGCTGACCTTCATCCGCCCAGACCTCGGGCGGGAGGAACTCCTCCGTCACGGCGCGCCCTCGAACACCCAGTATGACAACTGCGATGCCATGCCCGCGCGCTCGGCTTCCAGCCTCGTGTCGAACGGGCCAAGCAACACACGCCATACGGGCACACCATCGCGATTGCCCGAGACGACGCGCGCCCGCTTGCCGTCGACTTCGATAGTGTCGGCCATGATGCGCGCACGATCTTCGGTCAGCAGCGTCGCGAACGAGACAGTCCACGTACTCTTCTCGTTCGGATTCGATTTCGGAGGTGCAGTCGTCTGGCCCTGTGCGTTGGGCATCGGCTCGGCACGCCCAATCGTTGCGAGGTCACCGTAGCGCGAGGCGATTAACGCGGCGACGGCGCTATCGGCCGAGGCGGAGTCGGTGGTGTACTCCTCGAACTCGACAGGGCGATCGAGCCCGACGGCGCGCGGACGGAATCCATTCCAGCGCACGAGGGCCCACACATCGGTCGCGCCATCGAGATATCGCATCCGCTCCCGCCCTGTCTCCGCGTCCACGAGCACGGCGTCATTGCCGCGCTCCATCAAGACGCGCCCATCGGGCGTGACGAGGGGCAGATCGTCGCGCCACCGCGTGGCCAGTGCGCTCACGACACGATTCGTACCGATGGAGATGACGTACACGGAGTCCGCGTACTGCGCACGCGCGAGCACGTAGTGGCCATCAGGGTCCATCCGTAACGCCGACGCGGGCTGCGGGAGCTCGATACCGCCGCGGTCAGACTCCGCGTAGCGATCAATGACTCTCAGTTCATTGTCGTCCGTCGCGAGGAATATCCGATCGCCACTCGGGGTGGGCGCCATCGCGACCACCGAATCGCCGACCGGAAGACGGAGCATCTGCTGTAGGTCGCGCGTGCGGAGCGCGATGAGTCCATCGTCGGTCATCAGCCAGAGGCGATCGCCGGCGAGGGTGCGCGCGGCGAGGCGCGCCCGTGGCACGACGATCGAGTCGAGGGTGCCCTGCTCGGGCGGGATCAAGCGACGCACGTGCGTCGCTTGATCCGACGACGACAGCACGATCAGCGCGCCATCGGCGTTCGGGACGAGCGTCGTGAGTCCCGGCGGGGAAGGCCAGTTCCACGTGCCAGCAGTGGTGAGGCGCAGGATGCGGCCGGCGGAGTCGAGTCCGAAGACCGCGCCGCCTTCGGCCACGAGCCCCGCGCGAAGTTGTGCTTCGCCGAGGTGATCGATGCTTCCAAGGCGCATATCAATCGCGACGATCGTCCCGTTGCGATCCTGCGCCATCACGAGCCCGAGGAAATCGTCGAACCCAATCATCGCCGAGATTGCGGGCGCCGTCCCACGTGATTCCCAGAGCACGCTGTCCGCGCCGACACGGAATGCCCGTGCGGTGCCCCCCTCGCTTGGGACGCGGATTAGAATCGCGTCGGGACCAATCCCATTCGGCGATGCGCCGGACGCTCGACGACCGTCCCCGCACGCGAGTGCGGCGAGTGCGGCGAGGACGGTCGTGAGGACGAGAAGAGAGCGGAGCTGGAGCACCCGCGAAAGTTACTCGCGGGTGGTCGTTAGAACGACTGCCCCAGGGTCCAGAACCAGTACCCCTTCCGACTCAGGCCGTCGAGCGGGATGGAGTAGTCCCACCGCACGAGTGCGATGTTGAACAGGTTGAGTCGAATACCGAATCCGTAGCTGCGAAGCGGATACCGGTCGGTGGCGAAGTCGTAGTTGCTCGGACGCGAGAGGTGGAGCGTCTGCCCACGCGACCAGGCCACGCCCATGTCGTAGAAGAACAAGCCGTCCACCGGTGGCAGCGAGATGGGGAGCAGCCCGAGGTCGAACCGTCGCACAAGCGGGAAGCGCAACTCGGCGTTGGCATACATCACGCGGCTACCAAGGAGCTGCACCGCCGAGCACTGCGAGGGATCGGAGGTCGAGAGTCCGCAGTTGGCACCCGAGTAGCTCTCGCGATCGTAGCCGCGGAAGAAGTCGGGGCGTCCAATGTACTTGGGGAACTGCGTCTCGTCGGGACCCGCCGAGATGTTCGCCGAGAATCGGGTCGCGAAGGTGAGATAGCTAAAAATCAGTGCGTCGTAGCGACGGAGGTCGGCGGAATAGTTCATCCACCTCACCGAGCCGCGCGTGTACTCCAACTGCAGACGATACCGCCGTCCGTAGATGCCACCGGTGGCGCCAATCAAGGCATTGTCCGAGACGAGGGCGACGTATGGAGCCGCGTAGTTCAGCGACTCCGCGTTCACGATAGAGTCTACGAAGAAGCCACTCCCAAAACCGCTCGAGAGATCAAACGCCTGCGAGACGTAGAGCAGTGAGCGGTCGATGTTGTTGAGCGACGCACCGTACTCAACGCGGGTGAAGCGATTGAGTGGATAGCTCGCCATGCCAACCGCAGTCCGCTGAATGAAGCGCGAGATCTCCTGATTCTGCACCACGATGTTGCCGGCCTGTGCCTGCTGGAATCCGCTCAAGAAGAAGAACGGGAACTGCTGCACCCCGGCGCCCCACTGCGTGCGACCGCCCAGCTGGTTGTACATCAGGTAGACCTGCGCCTCGCTCAGCCGGCCATTGACGCCGCCGGCGATTGTGAGGCGCCGATCGCCGACCATATCCGAGAGCACGATGGTGGTCGCGCCATACACACCGCGCCCGAAGTTGTCCTGCGCGTAACCCACCTGCGGCGTCGAGACGTACTCGGGCGTGAGCTTGCCCCGGTAGCGCTCGGTGCTGAAGCTGGCGACGTCGGGGAGTGCCATCTGCGCACTGTCGAGCATGGCCGCGACGGAGATTGCTCGTCCGGACGATGCGGGGAGTGAAGACCCGATGCGCCAGCCGCCGGCACCGAGGTAGACGCCGCGTCGGCGCTCAGGCACCGGCGGCCGCGCCGCCGCCATGCTCTCCGACTGGGCGCGGGCAATCGCGGCGATGCTCGCGAGCGCGCCGGCCCGCCGCTCCTTCGCGGTATCGACGGGCGCCAACGCCACGACACTCGGTGTCGCCGCGACAAACGGTTCTTTCTTCAGGGCCCGCGGATCAAGGATGCTCCAGATCGCGAACTCGCCATTGTCGTGATACGTGAAGGCGAGTTTATCTGCTCCGCGCGCCCACGTGATGGCCGGGCTATGCTCGGTCACCGAGAGGACACCACCCACGTACCTCGTCAACTGGTAGTGCTTCGTATCCGTGCGATCGTAGAGGAAGATTTGCGGAATCCCCGTGCGATCCGAGACGAACGCAATCGACTGGCCGTCTGGCGCCCACATCGGATTCAGGTTTTTCCCCTCCTGCCCAGGGAGTACCTCAATCGTGCCACTCTCGAAATCGTACACGCTGATCTGCCACTCCCCCCACTTCAGCGTCGTCGTATCGCTCTGCGGTCCTCGCTCACTGGCGAAGGCGATGTAGCGGCCATCCGGCGACCACTGCGGCTGCAAATCACCGAGTACATCGGTGGTCAGGCGCTGCAGATTCCGACCATCGACGTCGATGGTGTAGAGATCGCTCGACCCACCGCTCATTCCCGCGAAGACAATCCGGCGTCCGTCCGGCGACCACGATGGCGAATGCATCTGTGTGATCGGCGTGTCGAGTCGGCGTAGCGTACGATTACGCCGGATATCGTGGATGTAGAGGACATCCTTCCCGCCGCGCTGTGCCGTGAAGGCGAATAACCGCCCGTCGGGCGAGAACGAGCCCTGCGAGTATCCCCAGCGGAGCTCCTCGAAGTCCGCATCGAGCGCGCTCTTCGTAAGGCGCGCGAGTCGCTTCCCCGTGTTCGCATCGGCCAGATAGAGATCGAAGAAGACCTCGCCGCGGAGCAAGCTGCCGAGGGAGATAAAAGCGATCGTGCGGCCATCGGGCGAGAGGGCAGGGGCCACATAGATCGGCGCGAGCCCACCGGTGCGGCGCGGGTTGAGCAACGCGCTCGCGGATCGGCGCGGACGTTCGAGCGTCGGCACCTGCGGGAGATACGTCGTCTGTACCTGCTCCTTCCACTCGTCGCCGAGATCCTCGAGATCGATGCCCGTGAAGCGTCGGAAGGATCGCTCGATGCCGAGGGCCGGCGCAGCCTGCATGATCTCGCCGATGACTTCATCGCCCCATCGATTCCCGACGTAGGCCCAGAACGATTCACCGAAGCGATACGGGAAATACTGATCGGGGCGGCGCGTCATGGCCTCGATGCTCGGGAGATTCCCATTGAGCGCCGCGTCGCGCATGATCGCGTCGGTGTACACGTGGCCCGGGCCGATCGAGAGGTACTCGGCCATCCCCTCCATGAACCAGAGTGGTGGTCCGACCTGCGACAACTGCTGTAGACCGCCGCCGGCACTTCCCTTGGCAAAGATGTCGTACTGGAACACGTGCACCATCTCGTGCGCGAGCACGTGCTCGCCCTGCTTCATGTCTCCACTGAAGAAGAACATGTTGCGCTGACGGAGCGCGTCGGTGACGCCGCCTGTGCCTTCGCCGGGATCACCAATGACGTTGTTTTGCGCGAACTCATTGCGCGAGCCATAGATGAGGATCGGCTTCCGTTCGCGGAACTCGTGGTTGAACACGACATGCAGGCGCGCGTACGTGCGCTCGGCCATCTGGCCCGTGAGGCGCGCGACCGCTTCGAGCTCGGGATAGTAGTGGATGTCAAAGTGCTCCGTCTTGAGCACCTGCCAGCGGTACTGACGGAACTGCACATGATTCTGGCCGAAGTAGCCCCCCTGTGCGCCGAGGGGCGCGCTGAGGGGCGTGGCGAGCGGCGCGATCGCGGTGAGAATGACGGCGGCAACGAGCGCGGAGATGCCCGTGGCGATGCGCGTGGCGATGCCCGTGGCCATGCACTTGGAGATGAAGAGACGACGCATCGGGATCCTCACGCGGTGACAGCGACGGTCGGGGCATCGCCCCAGAGCCGTTCGAGTTGATAGAACGTGCGCAGCGTGGGATGAAAGACGTGCACAACGAAGTCGACATAATCGAGCAGGACCCAGCGCCCCATCTCGAAGCCCTCAACGGATTTTACGTGGATTCCCTCGCGCTTGAGCGTGTCCATCACATGGCCGGCAGAGGCGCGGACGTGGGTGTCCGAGGTGCCGCTCGCCACGATGAAGAAGTCCGTCATATCCGAGACGGGCCGCAGATCCATCAGGACGACATCGTTCGCTTTGTTGTCGAGGAGAATCTGCGCGGCGCGACGGGCGGTGGACATCGTTTCTCGGGCGGGGGCGGCCATCAACTGCGGCACTCGGGGAGTATGTGGAGCGAACCCGTGGTTGGACGAAAGGTTCCCGGTGCGGCGGAGGGGGGCAAGGGTCACTACGCGATTAGACGTTTTGAGTGTCTGGCGCGTGAATCTCCTGCATTACCCGAGGTGCGTTGGATTTGCCACGCAACCCGCAACGGAAACGACTCTTACCACGAAGGGCTGAGCGCGAGACATTTGGATCCGCGCACCCCAATCCTATGTCCGTCTCACTCCTCAAAACGCACAAAGGGACGGACCCTCTCGGAGCCGTCCCTTCGCGAGCATCGAGAGCACTTAGCCCTTGATGACCCAGACCTTGATCTCGGGCTTCACGTCGGCGTGCAGACGAATCGGCACCTTGTAGACGCCGAGCGCCTTGATGGGCTCGTGGAGGTCGATCATGCGCTTCTCGACCTCGGTGAAGCCCTGCCCCTCGAGCTGATGGGCGATGTCCGCGGCGGTCACGGAGCCGAAGAGCTTGCCTTCCTCACCGACCTTCGCCGAGAAGGTCAGCGAGACCTCTTCCAGGCGCTTGGCGATGGAGGAGGCGGCGTCGCGGCGCGCGTTCTCTGCGGCCTCGAGGCGTCCCTTCTCCTGCGCAATCCGCTTCTTGTTGCCTTCAGTGGCCTCATAGGCGATGCCGCGCGGCAACAAGAAGTTGCGCGCGTAGCCGGCCGAGACCTCGACGATGTCGCCGGGGTGGCCGAGGTTGTCCACGGCCTGACGAAGAATGACTTCCATGGTTACTCCGAACGTTGGGATTTCGGCCGCGGCCGGTTGCGCCAGTCGAGCCACGTGTCTCCGATGCCGACCGCGAGCGCGACCGCACCGACGACTTGTAGGAAGAGCACCAGCACGATGGACCAGAGCACCATCATCCATCGCCCTGGGGAAAGAAACCAGAGCAGGACACCCAATCCGCGAAGCACGTACAGGGCGCCAAAGAACACGAGCAGATTCAGGCCGATGACCCGCGCGATCTCGGGCAACGGCACCACGATCACCAGCAGTCCGGCGATGACGCCCCACACGAAGGCTTCGTGAAAGGTCAGGTCGCGGATCGAGGCCAGTGGCGCCCCAAGTCGTGCCCGTCCAAACCGGTGATACATAGCCCAGGCGAGCGCTAATGCCGCAAGCGACTCCAAGGCCAACAACGCCGGCACCAGCGTTCGTGCGGCTTTCGGCAGCACGGTGAACTGCTGTTCCACTTGGGCGGAGAGGAGATCGGCCTGCGGGTTATCGCGGGACAACTCCTGCCACTCTGGTCGCGCGGTGAACTCCATCCACGCGGCCTTCCCGATCTCGGCGCGGCGCATCACCTCATCGGCGATTGCTACACCCGTCTCGGCCACCCCACCGCCCGCGAGCATCACCATGGTCAGCCCGAAGGCCAGCGCGATGAGAATCGAGAGCAGTGCCTGCGGAAGGAAACGTTCTTCCTTTCGGACCAACACCACCGCGCCGAACGAGGCCGCGAGAATCACCGCCCACCCGCGCACTAAGAGTGCATAGGTGCTGGCGCTCCCTGGGAGCCAGAGCGTCCAGACGGCGAATGCTGTCCAGAGCAACGCGAGCGGGAGTCGCCCCCCGGCCCGCCACCCGATCACCGCGCAGACGGCCAGCGCGGGGGCCAGGAGGAGGAGAGTCGCATCCACCGGGACCAGCATCGCCAGAGGCGGTGTGGCCGGAAGGATGAGGAGCGCGAGCGTGGCGAGAATAGGACCCCACCAGCCGTGCTCGCGCGGTAGTGCCGCGCCCTCCTCGGTTGTCACGAACAAGCGGAGCGGTTTACTGCGCCGACTGGCTGCGCGTGTACGGCAGGAGCGCCAGATAGCGCGCCTTTTTGATCGCCTTCGCCAACTGACGCTGGTGACGGGCGTCCACGCCGCTCAGCCGCGACGGGAGGACCTTCCCCGTATCGGTCACGAAGCGGGAGAGGAAACGCTCGTCCTTGTAATCGATGAAGCGGATACCGGCCTCGGTGACCGGGCAGGTTTTCTTGCTACGGCGCATGGGCTATTCCTCGTCGTCGTCGTCGTCGCCATCACGCGCACGGCGCGCAGCGAGCTGTTCTTCCGTCATCGGCGGCGCGCCGAGCTCATGCTCGTGTACCGAGATGAGGTAGCGCATCACGCCATCGTCGAGCTTGAGCGAACGCTCGAACTCGGGCAGGACCGTGCCCTCGGCGCTGAAGCGCGCGACTACGTAGTAGCCGGCTTCTTTGTTCTTGATCTTGTAGGCGAGCTGGCGACGTCCCCAGTGATCGAGGGTCGCGGGCTCTGCGAGGCCGAGCAGCGCGTGGTGCTTCGCGAGCTTCTCAGCGATGGCGGTGTCTTCGAGTGCAGAATCGAAGATGTACACCGCCTCGTATACACGAGACAATGCGGCAATCCTCCCTTTGGTCGTGTCCGCCTCCCGCGGGTTGCCGACGCAGGAGGAGGGGCGCGCAATCCGACCGATGCCGGATCTAGAGACGCGCGTTGTGATGTGAACAGCCCTTAAGCTTAGATGGGCCAAGGGGTTTGGGCAAGGGCAGGGTAAGGATCAAGGGGAAGGAGCGAGGGGGAAGGGAGGAGGCTGAAGGGATGAGGGGGAGCAAAAGAAGGGGGAAGGCCCTCGGCCGGCACCCTTCTCTGATTCCTCTACAGTTTCGCTCCTCGTTCCTCGTTCCTCGTTCCTCGTTCCTCGTTCCTCGTTCCTCGTTCCTCCCCTCTCTGCCAATATGAGTGAGACACCGATCCTCCCAGAGTTTAGTGTACGAGGGTGATCGAGAATGTCCGCATGTCGTCGTCTCTTGCCTCTCTGCCGTTGTCTGTTCAGGATGTTGGGGTGTCCCCCCACCGTGATCGTCGCCGCTTCACCGCTGCGTTCA
>JAYTDH010000292.1:0-2555 GCA_043736095.1 Gemmatimonas sp. | reverse complement strand
GCCGCGCTCCAACTCATCCGCCGGCATCGCATCATCGAGTGTTATCTCGTCGAGCGGCTCGGCTTTGGCTGGGACGACGTGCACGACGAAGCCGAGCGTCTGGAGCATGCGGCGAGCGACGACCTGATCGCGCGGATGGCCGAGGCGATCGGAAATCCCACCGAGGATCCGCACGGCGCGCCCATTCCCACGGCCGCGGGCGAGGTCGACGAGACCCGGTTGCCGAGCATCGCCGATCTCAACGATGGTGAGACCGCGACCGTGGTCCGCATGTCCGATCGCGATCCCGCGTTCCTTCGCTACCTCGACGAGCTCGGCGTGCGTCCGGGCGCGACGGTGCAGGTCGTTGCGCGCGCGCCGTTCGAGGGCCCGATCACGGTGCGCGTCGGCACCACGGATCATCTGGTGGGAACGACCGCCGCTGAGCAGGTGTACGTCAGGCCAGACCCCTGAGCGAACACCCGTCCACCGTCGATTGGAGCCGTTGCGTATGAAGCGCTGGATGACCGCCCTGGCGGTCGTGCCCTTCCTCGTTGCCGCGACCGTCGCGGTCGCGCCAAGACCGTTCGTGCGCGACGTCGCGCATTCGCAGATCAACTTCGTCGCCGAGTCCCAACTGGTCGACGCGCACGGCACGTTCGACAGGTGGGACGCCGAGATCATGTTCGACGCGGAGAAGCTCGAGGCGTCGTCGGTCGTGATCACGATCGACGCGAAGAGCATCAACACGCGCATCGCGCAGCGCGACGATCATCTCAAGGGCAACGACTTTTTCGCCACCGACTCGTTCCCTACGATCACGTTCAGGTCAGCATTCATCAACACGCTCGCCGAGGGCCGCATCAACATCACCGGCGACCTGACGATCCGGGGACGGACCAAGCGCATCACGATCCCGTCGCGGCTGGTCTTTTTCGATGCCACCCGCGACATGGGGCGCGTGAAGGGTCAGACGGTGATCGACCGCAACGACTTCGGCGTGTCGTTCCAGCCGTCGCTCAACAAGATCAACCCCGAGATCCAGCTGCAGTTCGACATCTCGTTCAAGGCGAAGCGGTAGCGGAGCACTGATCGAGAGCCGCGAGGCGCGTACGCGGACCCGCACTCGTGGGCGAGGGCATGGGGTTCTTCGAGACCTACCGCGAGCCGGCCGTGCGTCGCGATTAACAAATGCCGCGGTGGAGCGTCTGCCTTGCAACTTCTCGCTCCCACTATGACGCTGATCTCTCGTCCCCCGTGCGCATGGCTCGCCACCGTCCTGGTCATCGCTGCGGCGTGCGGCGGACGCGACGTGACTGGCACGGCCGTGATCCCTACCGAACCGGTCGTCGCGACCGTCGATACCGCAGGCAACGGCTTGGTGTCGGCCGCGCTCGACATCGATCCGACCGCGCTCCCCAACTATGCCGCGCAGACCCTGCCCGCGTTCTACACGGCGGCGGTGCTGCAACGCGAGGACCGTGGCGGAGCGGGGAACCCCATCACGAACGCTGGCGCGACGCTGGGCCGCGTGCTCTTCTTCGACGGCAGGCTCAGTCGCAACGACAGCCTCTCGTGCGCGAGCTGCCATGCGCAGTCGCTCGCCTTTGGCGACACGGCGCGGTTCAGTCTGGGCTTTGAAGGCGTGGCGCGCACCACCGCCCACGCGATGCGCCTCGCGAACGCGCGCTTCAACCAGAGCGGCGAGTACTTCTGGGATCGCCGGGCGCCGAGCCTGCAGGCGCAGGTGATCGAGCCGATCCAGAACTCCGTCGAGATGGGGTTCGACGCGTCGCATGGCGGCCTCGCGGCGGCCATCGCCAAAGTGCGCGCGGTGCCGTTCTATTCCCGGCTCTTCACGCTGGCGTTCGGTAACGCGGTCGTCACACAGGACCGCGTGCAGCGCGCTCTCGCGCAGTACGTGCGCAGCATCGTCTCGGTGCGGAGCCGCTGGGACGTTGCGGTCGCGGCCTCAGGCGGCGGCGCGCCGTTCCAGCAGCCCATGCCCGGGTTCACGGCCGAGGAGTCGCGCGGGCAACAACTCTTTCTCGCGCCACCCCAGGCGAATGGGCTCGGTTGTGCCGGCTGCCATGTCCCGCCCTCGTTCTCGCTCGAGGCCAACTCGCGCAGCAACGGACTCGACGCGGGCGAGACGCGGATCTTTCGCGCGCCGTCGCTCAAGACGGTCGGCATGGGCAACCGCTACATGCACGATGGTCGCCACGCGACACTCGAGGAGGTCGTGGAGTTCTACGACTCGGCCGTGCAACCCGGACCCTCGCTCGACCCGCGCCTGGCGAATCCCAACGGCACGCCGCGCCGACTCAATCTCTCGGCGGCGGACAGGGCGGCGGTTGTCGCGTTCCTCAGGACACTGCGCGACTCGTCGGTCGTGACCGACGCGCGCTTCCGCGATCCGTTCCGGCGGTAGCGCAGCGCTCGGAGCGTCGTACCACGGGCCTGGCGCTACGAGCCTAGCGCTACGGCTGGCGCGCGAGCGCGCGCCCGCCCAGATGAAGGAACTCCACGCGGTCGCTCGCGCCGCGCACCAACAGCAGCGTGACCGTCGCGCCCTG
>JAYTDH010000291.1:0-1708 GCA_043736095.1 Gemmatimonas sp. | reverse complement strand
GCCTGTTCGAGCGTTCCCGTCGCAGGAATTGGCGCAGTGGGGAGTGAGGCGCGGCGACGGTCGGCACCATCCATCGTCAGGACAGCAAGCGCGCCATCCAGCACAGTGCAGCAGACAACGATGAGGAGCGGAGTGGGGCGCGCGGTCATAGCCCCCAAATAAGTATCAGAGTGCTACTATAGTCAAGCCGTCGCACTCAATGCGCAATCGTACCCTGCTTCGATGTATCCACCTCGTCGGCCTGACCCGTCTTGAACAGGAAGGCCTCCATGTTCCGAGTCAGGTACTGGCGCGCCTGCGGATCCATCACGTTGAGTCCGTAATGATTGATGAGCATCGTCTGCTGCTTGAGCCAGAGCTGCCAACATTCAGGACACGTTCCCTCGAGAATGCGCGCACCGATCGCGCCGGGGAATGGCGCCTTCTCGAATCCAGTCTTCGCAACGCCACACTTCTGGCAGGTAATTTCGGCCATCGGTCTTGCTCCAGACATCAGGGAGGGGAAGCAAGGAATCTAACCGCGCGCTGGCAGGTGTGCCGCGAGCCAAGCCAGTGTCGTATCGGCGAGCCCCTCCCACCCGTGATCGACCGTCAGGACATGTCCCGCCCCGTCTACCCAGTGCACAGTGCGGTCGGTCGAGCCGAGTCGAGCCCACGCGTGCGTACTCTGATCCATCGGCAGGCGATTATCCTCACGCGACTGCAGGATCAGCACCGGGGCGTGTACGAAACCCAAACGTACTGCGGTGCCCCTCGCTAATCGATCCACAGCCTCAAGTGAGCGCCGCGTCGAGCAGCCGTACGAAATCTGCTGTCGCTGGGCAAGCGGATCGAGGATTGATCGACCTCCGCGTCCCGCGAGGTAGCGCGAGAAGAGCGACCAGAGTCTTGCCGTGCTCACCGCCACCTCCATCGGCCGAGGGACGAACAGCATCGGCGCGAAGAGAACCACCGCATCAGGACGAGCCTCGGCGGCAATCCAACAGGCGAGCGCCCCCCCCATCGAGAGACCACCAATTACCGTAGTGTGATGCGTCGCGGCGAGCGCGGCGTACTCGTCGCGCACATGCGTGACCACTTCGTCGGCCGTCCACGCATCCCACGCCTCGAGCGAACGGCCATGCCCTGGAAGCAACGGCAGCCGCACGGTCCATCCGGCGGCGTGCAGCCGTTGCGCGATCCATTCGAGCGAACGCGGCGAGTCGTTGTAGCCGTGGATCAACAAGATCGCCCGTCCAGTGTCCGCGAGGTACGTCCGCGGCTCCGCGCCGATGATCACGCCGTCGGGACCCGCGGGGAAGCGCCGCCGGAAGCGCTGACCGCTCCGCGCCGCACGCCACTCGCGCTGCATCCAGACGGCGATCACGAGCGCCAGGGACCAAACGAGCATCGTGGCCATCGCTTAGTAGCGCCGCGCCTGTGGGTCGACCTCAACACTCCACCGATCGATCCCCCCGGTGACATTCACCACGCGGGCGTGGCCCGCCGATCGCAGATAATCCGCGACCATCGCACTGCGCATCCCATGATGACAGAGTACGGCAATCTCGCGGTCGCGCGGGAGCAATGCGTGTTGCGCGGGAATCATGCTCATCGGGATGTGTCGCGCTCCTGTGATCGACGCAATCTGGAGCTCCCACTCCTCGCGCACGTCAATCAGCAGCAGATCGCCCGCCGCGAGCCGGGCCCGCAGCGCGCGCGGCGCAAT
>JAYTDH010000290.1:0-2618 GCA_043736095.1 Gemmatimonas sp. | reverse complement strand
TGGTAGCGCGCGTGGACACGGCCGAACGGCTCTTCGTCACCTACCATGCGATGCTGGTGCGGTATCTCACGCGCCGGCTCGGGGACCGCGATTGGGCGGAAGAGGTGGCGCAAGAGACGTTCGTCCGTGCGCTGCGGCAGGAGACGATCGTGAACGAGCGGGCTTGGGTCTTCGCGGTGGCGCACAACCTCGTGCGCGATGGGGCGCGGCGCGATGCGCGGAACCGCCGGCATTTGGAGTTGATGGCCGCCGAGGCGCGCGACATCGAGGAAGAAGAGCCTGAAGTTGAGCAGACGCTGGAACGCGCGCAGGACTTGGCGCGTGCGCGGCGCGCGTTGGAGGCGCTCTCGGAGCGCGATCGCCAGGCGCTGCTGCTGAAGGAAGAAGGGCTCGACTATCAGGAGATCGCCGACGTGCTGCAGATCGAGAAGAGTTCAGTGGGGACGACGCTCTCGCGTGCGCGCCGCCGATTGGCGGAGGCGTACGAAGGACGGACGACTGCGAGTGAAGGAGGGGCTGATGTCGCGTCCTGATGAAGGACTGATTCATACGTGGCTCGACGGCGAGTGTTCGGCTGAGGAAGCGGCGCATGTTGAGCGGATGGTGGCGGCTGATCCGGCGTGGGCGGCGGCGGTGGCGGAGGCGCGCGGATTGATTGCGGCGTCGTCGCGGATTGTCTCGGCGTTGGATGCGGTGCCGAGTGGGGTGATGCCGGCGGGGTCGAAGGCGGCGCCACAGGCAGAAAACATTGCGCCGGCTTCGCCGGAAGTACGCGCGCGCGAGGCGTTCCGCGTGCAACCGTGGATGAAGATGGCGGCGGGATTGGTGCTCGTGGCGGGGACGGCGTTTGCGATTCGCGGAACGACGCGTGAGGTTTTTGCTCCGCCGGCGGCTGATGCCGCAGGCGAACAGGGTGCTGCACCGGAGGCGGCTGACTCCGCGCCGGTGCTCGCGCCCGCCGTGGCTGCGTCTGCTGCGGGGCCTCCTGCGACTGCATCTGCTCCTGCGGATCCTCCTGCGATTGCGGCAGCACCTGCGGCAGCACCTGCGGCAGCACCTGCCGCGGCGGCGAGTAGCGCAGAGCGAATGGCCGCAACGGCGCGGCGTTTCGAGCGCAGCGTGCTCAGTCAGGTTGTCACCACCGGGACTCGCGGCGCCGAACCGGAGAAGATTCTCGACTCGCCCAACTCAATCGCGGCCGAACGCGCCACCGTGATGCGACTCAGCGGGTGCTGGAGCATCACCGCGCCGGACTCGCTGCGCACGGTGCTGCGCGATCCCGCGTACACAAGCGGGAATGCAGACTCGGTCGTCGTGGAGTTTGTCCTCGGGAGCATTCGGCGCGTGACAGTGCTGCACAACGGCGACGCGCTTCGCGGTGAAATCACCGCGAAGCGCGTGGAATGCCCGAAGCCCTAGGACTCGAGAGTCAGGACAACCGCGGCGTCAGTCGTCGATCGTGAGTGCGTCGAGGTTAGTGGCCTCACCGCTCAGCCCTGCGGCCGCGGAGAAACGCTCGTACTGCGCGAGCGCGTAGCCGGTGAGCTTGTCGAGATCCACCAACGGGTGTGGATAGTCAAACTCCTGCACCGTGGCGAGCACGTTGGGGAGCTGCTTCTCGAAGATTGCCTGCACCTGTGCGCGATACTCTGGATGCTCCGCGGTGAGTTCGGCGATGCAATACATCCCAAATGCGACGTGCCGACCTTCGTCGCGCTTGATGAGACGGAAGCCCTCTTGGAGTCCCGGCAGCCATCCGCGCGAGGCGAGTGCGTCGTGCGCCCCCACGTAGCCCGTGCGTGCGAGCATCGCCTCGACGACGCCCATGTAATGCGTGATTGCTTCAGCGAAGGTCGCCTTCAGCGCGACCGGATCTTCTGTGCGACGCAGGCGTTCGGTGACTTCTTCGAGGTCGTTGATGAGCACCGCCTGGGGAGCCGGCGCCAGGTACGACTCCGTCACGGCGCCATCCAGCTCAAACACTTCGGTGAAATAGCGGACGAAGAACTCGAAGTGTTTGGCCTCCTCGTAGAGCTGCGACGTCAGAAAGAGTTCTTTGTCGAGCCCGAATCCACCGTGCGACACGGCCCAGCACAACGGGGCGAGCGTCTTGGTCACCGACTCCTCACCCTGATAAAACAGCGATGTGAGCTTGAGGATCTGCTCGGCGTAGCGCTCCTCGGGATACTCGGCTTTGATGCGCGCCCACTGTGCTTTGTCGGCGGAGAGATCGATATCCATCGGATCCCAGCCGAGCTGCTTCGCCTTCTGCCACAACTTGTAATACGGGCTCGACAGCTCCTGAGCGGTCATCGGCATCGGTCAGCCCTCGTCGGGGAACGCCGTGGGAATGGCGCGGGCACAGGCGCAGAGTGCGCTTGCGGATTTGGCGTGCATCATCAGGGTCGCGAGCGATCCCTGCACGGTGATCTTGCCGCGCGTGACGCCGACGAGCGGGTCGAGCTCGCCGCGTACAACGGACTTCCAAACAGCATACGGTGCGGTGAGAATGAATGGGGCCGTGACGGCATCGCGCGCGCGAAGCTGCGCCGAGTGACAACGGCCGCGGTCGAGCGAGAGCTCGACGGCGACCGGTTCAGCATACCCGAGCTCCGGGG
>JAYTDH010000289.1:0-5907 GCA_043736095.1 Gemmatimonas sp. | reverse complement strand
GTGAACCCGCGCCGTGCGAGGCGACGCGAGAGCATGTCGCGGTTCATCTCATTGTCTTCGACGAGCAGGATTCGAGGCATCGATAGGACTCAGGCTTGAGGCGGCGCTGTGCGCGTCTGGCGCATCAGCAAACGGATATCACGTACGAGGTCGAGTTGTGAGTACGAGCCCTTGGTGAGCACTTCACTCACGTGGCCACTCAGCCGCGTGCGCTCTTCGGAGGAGAGATCCTTCGCGGTCACAACAATCACGGGGATCTGTCGCCACGCGTCAACGGCGCGGAGTCGGGTCACGAACTCGCCACCGTCCATCTCCGGCATCATGAGATCGAGGATGATTAACGACGGCGTACGCGTCGCCATCAACTCCAGCGCCACGCGGCCATTCTCGGCTTCCATCACGCTCCAGCCTTCACGGGCGAAGCCGCGGGCGAAGCTCTTGCGCATCGCGGAGTCGTCTTCCACCACGAGCACGGCGCCGTTGGGATCGCTCGACGGATGTCGGCTCAGGATGCGCCGCAACTGCGCACGGTCGATCGGCTTAGTGACATACTCCGTGGCGCCGAGTGCGAGTGCGAGTTGTTGCTCGTGAAGCACAGAGAGCATGATCACCGGCGTATCGGCGAGCGATGCATCGGCGCGGATGCGCTGCAACACTTCCCAGCCGTCCATGCCCGGCATCAGCACATCGAGCGTGATGGCATCGGGGCGGAGCGTCGCGGCAAGAGCGAGTCCACTGTTCCCATCGGTGGCTTCTTCGACATGAAAACCATCGGCGACTAATACGGTTCGCAGCAAGCGGCGCGCGTCAGCGTCGTCGTCGATAATCAATACCGTGCCGGCCGAGCCGTCGCCCTGCAGAGCGGGCACGCGCGAAGCGGGCTCGGCGGTGCCGCCGCGTTTCGTGGGATCAACCACCGCCGGTAGTCGCAGCGTGAAGGTCGAGCCCACGCCCGGGGAACTTTCGACCGTCACCGTGCCGCCAAGCATCTCGCTGAAGCGTCGCGTGAGTGCAAGCCCGAGTCCCGTGCCGCCATAGCGACGCGATGTGGAGGACTCCGCTTGGGTGAAGGACTCGAAGAGATGCCCGAGTTGGTCGGGCGTCATCCCGATGCCGGAGTCGCTCACCGCGAAGGTGAGTTGGTCACCATCTGCGTCGGCGAGGCGTCGCACGGCGACGGTGATTACGCCGTCCTCGGTAAACTTGCACGCGTTGGAGAGGAGGTTGAGCATCATCTGCCGTACTTTGACCAAATCCGCGTGCATCGTACCAAGCGCGTCGTCGCGCTCGACGACGAGTGCGTTGGAGTTCTTCGCAACGAGCGGCGAGATTGTCGTGAGCACCTCTTCGAGCATCGCGTCCACATCGAAGGTCTCGAGATAGACCTCCATCTTCCCGGCCTCGATCTTCGAGAGATCAAGCACGTCGTTGATTAGCGCGAGGAGATGCTTGCCTGCGGTATTGATCTTCGCGAGGTCGGGAATGAAGGTGTCTACGCCAATGTCCTGCGCTTCCTCTTGGAGCATCTCGCTATAGCCGATGATGGCATTGAGTGGCGTGCGCAGTTCGTGGCTCATGTTCGCGAGGAACTGGCTTTTGGCGCGATTCGCGCCCTCGGCTTCGCGGCGCGCCTCGGAGAGTTCGCTGATGTCGTGGTACATCCCCATCAGGGCGACACGCGATTCGTCGGCAATGACGGGAACGCCGAGGATTTCGACATCCACGAAGGTGCCGTCCTTGCGGCGCCGTTTGCCGATGCCTTTCACAGGACGGTCCACCGCATCGCGGCTGTATTGCGCCGCTTCGCCGAGAGTCAGCGTGTCGGTGATGAGCTCGTCGAGGTTCCGCCCGCGCGCTTCATCCTCCGAGTACAGAAAGAGCTGCTCGAAGGCAGGATTGCACGACGCGACCTTGTAATCCGTGTCGAGCTGTACGATGGCGACGGGGCTGTTGTTGAGCAGACTCCGGAAAAACTCACGTTGCCGCGCGGCCTCTTCGTACAGCCGTGCGCCTTCAATGGCGATCGCCGCCTGCGGCGTGAAGAGATTGAGGAGACGCAGGTCGTCGGACCCGAAGACGCGCGTTGGGTTGGCATCGACGATCGCGATCGCACCGACGAGTCGGTTATCAATCAACAGCGGCGCGGCGACCACCGAGCGCACCGGAACATCCGAGTACTTGGACGATTTGCCGAGCCAGGCGTGATAGTCGGGGATGATGAGCGGTTCCTTCGATTCGGCGACGAGCCCCATCGCTCCCTCTCCGATGCGCAGACGAATCCCAGTGGTGTCGCGCCCCACCATATGACTCGCCGCGACGACGAGCTCGCCTTTCGTGGCATCGAAGATTGCCAACTCGCCACCGCTGACGCCGAGCAGTGCGACGGCGCGCACAAGTGTGGCTTGTAGCGTCTTGGGGAGCTCGCGTTGTGTGAGCAGGTCGGCCATCGAGGCGAGGACGGCGTGCTGCTCGTCTGCGCGCCGCCGCTGCGAGACAATTAGGCGCGCACGAGCAATCGCGATACTTGCTTGATTCGCCGCCGCCGTAAGAATCTCAAAGTCGCTGTCGTCGAACGCATTCGGCTTTGTACTCTCCACCGCGAGCACGCCGATGGCGCGTCCGTCGATGATGAGTGGCACGTCCACTTCGGAGCCGCTGTTGAGTGTGGGCTCGTAGTTCGACTCGCGACGCACCGCGGGCGTGTAGTGCAGTTGCCCATCGAGCATGGCGCGCTCGGTGATGCCGTGCCCTTTGGTGAGGCGGAAGCCCGGTTGCGCTGCCGTCCATCCGACGCTGGCGACGAGCACGCGATCCCCTGTGGCTTCGTCGAGCAAGAAGACGCCGAGGAAGGTGTAGCCGAGCGCTTCGTCGCGAAGGCCATTGACGACGCTCTCGCAGATTTCTTGCTCGTTGGTCGCGGCAGCGATTGCGGAGCTGAGTCGGAGCAGGGCGGACTGGCGGCGGGCGGTCGCGGAGGCGAAGCTGACCGCAGGCGTCGCCTTGGCTTTCACCTTGGCTTTCACCTTCACCTTCGCCTTTGGCTTAGCCTTTTCCTTCGCTTTTGCCTTTACCTTTTCCTTCGCTTTTTTCTTTGCCATTGCCTTGGCCGCAGGCCTCGGCCTGGCCGCGCCCCTAGCCTCTGCCTTGGCCCTAGTCTTCAGCTTTTTCCGCTTCGTACTCGCCATGCCGACCCTCAGTGAGAGGGAGCAGAAGCTAGCGCGGCTGCACGGCGCCCGATAGACGCGCCCGCACCGCCGGCCACTCGCTCGCGAGCAGGCTGTACATCACGGTGTCGCGCGGCGTCCCATCGCGGCGCGATTCGAAGTGTCGGATGACCCCGTCACGATGCGCACCGAGTCGCTCAATCGCCTGCTGAGAGCGCGTGTTTTCGCCGCCCGTCCGGAGCCCGACCACGGCGGCACTGAGCGTCTCGAAGGCGTGGGTCATCAACAGGAGCTTACAGGCCGTATTCACGTGCGTGCGTTGCCAGCGCGCCGCGTACCAGGTGTACCCGATCTCGACGCGCCCGATCGCCGAGACGACATCGTGGTAGCGCGTGCTGCCGATGATTGTGCCGCTCCTGAGTTCGCGGACCACCCAGGGCAACATCTCTCCGCTCGCCTGCCCACGCAGCGCGTCCGCGATGTAGTTGGCGGCGCCGTCAGGAGTGGGGACCGACGTGAACGAGAGTTCCCAGAGTGTGCCATCGCGCGCGGCCTCGCCCAGCGCTGGGGCGTGCGGCGGGGCCAGCGGCTCGAGGCGGACGCCGTGGCCTTCGAGGGTGACGGGAATTACGGGATGCACCCTCGGAAGATGCGCGTCGTCCAATGGACAGTCCACCCTTCGGGAGGGTAGGATTGAGGTATGTCTGGGCACCCCCGCAGAATCGGTTTCGTTATCGTGCCGCTCGCGCTCGTGATGGCCGCCTGCACGGCGCTCTCCGAGCCGACGGACCAGGGCGCGCGCGATCGCTCCCAAATGACGCCGGTCGAGGTCTTTGGCGGCCGCTCGTGGACGGAAGTGTCGTCGGGATATCAGCATACCTGCGCCCTCGACACGAGCGGGAAGGCGTGGTGTTGGGGCGCAAATCAGTACGGGCAGCTCGGCGTTTTCACGTCGACGACCTGCAAAACGGTTGGTCCCTGCGCGCGGCGGCCGGTGGAAGTGAGCGGTGGCCGCACGTTCGTGAAAATCGCCGCCGGCGTCACGCACAGTTGTGGCCTCACCGCCGCGGGCGAGGCCTGGTGTTGGGGTGGTGGCGATGAAGGGGGCGACGCCGGGTTCCTCGGCAACGGCACGGTCGCCCAGAGCAACACGCCAGTCGAGGTGATTGCGGACTCCGCTTTCACGCAAATCTCGATTGGACTCAGTAACAGCTGCGCACTCACGGCGAGTGGCCAGGCCTGGTGCTGGGGCCGCAATCTGCGCGGTGAGGTGGGCGACAGCACGCAACTCGCACGAGTCGTCCCCGTACCGGTGAAAGGTGAGGCGCGCTACACGAAGATTACGATGGGGCTCGAGCACAGTTGCGGTTTGCGCACGACTGGAATCGCGCAGTGCTGGGGTCACAATCGATTCGGACAGCTTGGCCGCGGTGCGGTGACCTACAACAGCCTCGGGCTCGTGGGGACGACACCGGCGCGCGTTGTAGGCGATGTGGCGTACACAGATATCTCGGCGGGTGGCGAGCACACCTGCGCGTTGCGGACTGATGGCGTGATTGAATGTTGGGGGGTCAACAGCACCGCAGGCCAGCTCGGCGATCTCTCTGGTCTCACGCACCGTGGCATTCCCGGTGCGGTGGCGGACACGCTCAAGTACACTGCACTCGCATCCGGCACCGTGACGACCTGCGCGCGCGCGACCGGTGGTGCACCCTATTGTTGGGGGAGCAACAACTACGGTGCGATCGGCAACGGCGATCGGTCCCCGTTGCCCGCGCAGTTCCCCGTGGCGAATCTCGGATCAGACTTCGTGCGATTCGGTGGTGGTGGGCAGCATATGTGTGCGCTCACGGCGGGTCAGAAGCTGTACTGCTGGGGAGATCGGCAGTTCGGGCAGATTGGGAACTGAAGTAGCCCGAGTTCTCGGGAGACTATGCGTTCCCACGCAGCCGCTCTCGTTCCTTACTTAGACCGGCAATGGCGCAGCCCCCTTCGCAAACCCCGCCGCCATTAGCCCTGCGAGCGACCGTCCGTGCGGATCCTGATTCGCCCGGATCCGATTCACCATCTCCAACGCCGTCTCCGTCACCGGCGGCATCTGCATCGTACTCTCGCCGAGTGGCGTGACGCGCGCGCCCCACTTCACGAGCAGCGAGCAGTACGTCAGTCCGCCGCCAAACGCCGGCATGAGTAGCCAGCTTCCCGGCTTCACGCGCCCCTCCTCGAGCGCCTCCACCAGCGCCACGGGCACAGTGGCCGCGCTCATGTTGCCGTACTTCTGCACCGTCAGCATCACCTTCTCCATCGGCACGCCGGCGTACTTCGCCACCGACTCGATGATGCGCAGGTTGGCCTGATGCGGCACGACGAGCCCGATCTCATCCGCCGTGACGCCGTGCGCCACCATCACTTTCTTTGACGCCGACGCCATGGCGTGCACGGCACGCTTGAAAATCACCTGACCGTCGAAATCCCACAGCGTGTCGCCGTACGTGATGTCGAGTCCGGAGTACCCACATCCAAAGCCGCGCACCCGCAGCGTATCGCGCGCCTCGGCGTCGCACCCGAGGACGGCGCCGAGCATGCCCTCCTCCTTGTCAGTGGCCTGCAACACCACAGCGGCCGCGCCATCACCAAAGAGCACTGCGACGCCTCGATTGCTCCAGTCCATGTATCGACTGATCAACTCCACGCCGATTACCACGGCGTTCTTCACCATGCCGGTGCGAATCATCGCTGTGGC
>JAYTDH010000288.1:0-2194 GCA_043736095.1 Gemmatimonas sp. | reverse complement strand
AGTGAGCCCTTCGCCGCCCGGCCGCGCACGGCGTTCATCTCCGCCATCAACGCGCCCTTCTCCGACTCCTGTGCCTGCGCCATCTGCTGCCCCAACTGGATCACGCGCCCGATCGCCGGATGATTCACGGTCAGAAAGATCGTGAACGCCGCGAGCGACAGGATGGAACCGACCAGATAGGTCATGCCGCCCCTCATCGCGAAGTACGACAACGAAAAGCCGGACGACGTGATCCACAGCATGCGCAGTCCCGCGAGCATCGTGATCACCGCCACCGTCGGGATGACGACAAAGAGTCGGCGCTTGATGAGCGCTCCCATCACCGGTCCAGCCGCGGGACCGACTTGTCCCAGCGCTGGCAGAAGGAAGAGACTCACGAAGAACGCTGTTCCTGCCCACAGCACAGCACCTCCAACGTGGAGGACCCGCAGGATCAGGAACTCGGCGTGCATGCGATGCTCCGAAACGAGGGACGGCGAATCTAACTGCCTCGGCCCAGCTCCGCCGCGCACCAATCAGCCGCGGCCCGCCGCCAGCCGCAAAGTCAGTTCCGTGCGCGGTACGCGAGGAAGGATCTCTGACATTCCATCCCGGCAGCTCGGATAGCCGCGAACTCGGACGTCGCGCGCACCTGCTCCAGCAGCGGGTCGGTGTCGAGTGTCTCGGCGATACAGAACTGTCCTGCCACCGCGAGCCGAAGCAGATCCAGCGCACTCTCTCGTTGCTCGGAAAACGCCAGCAGTGCCGCGTCGAGGTAGGCGGAGTCCGGATCTCGTCGCACTCGCAACGTGTTATGGACGTACTCGTCGGCCAGTCGGGTGACCTCTGAGTCGGGGCGGCTGCGCAAATACGCGTCGACGAAGCGCGCGGGCCACGTCGGGTTATGGATCAGCCGCGCGGTGATCTGAAGCACCTCCGCGTGCTTCCCTTGGCGCAGCAGAACGAAGCTGATCCCGTTGTTCGACCATTCCGTGTCCGGGCCCATGCGCCAATAAGTCAGCGCCTGCTCGTAATCGCCGGCCATCATGAAGGCGAAGCCGCAGCTGCGCAGCGAGCCATTGTGCGGATCGAGCGCGTGGGCAACTTCGCATTCCTGTGTCGCCTCACCGTGCAGGCCCGCGAAGCGCAGCACGTAGCCCAACGAGAGGTGCGCGAATGCGTTGTCAGGGCGTCGTTGCACGAACGCGTGCGCCATATCGTACGCCTGGGTCAACTGGCCGCCCTCGACGGTCAACGAGATCAGGCCGCGCGTCGCTTCGACCAAGTTGGGGTTCAGCCCCACGGCGCGTTGATACGCGGACTCTGCGCGGCGGTAGGAGTCATCCCCGCCATCTTCGAAGGTGGCGTACAAGTAGTGCCGCCTGCCGAGCGCCGCCCACGCGGACGCATAGGTGGGACTGAGGCGAACAGCGCGCTCCAGCATCGTGATCGGTTGCGCGTTGTCCTCGGTGGGATACTCGATGCTCCGCAAGTAGAGCTCGTACGCCTCGGCATTTCCGGGCCGGACATCCGCATCCGTCGCCGTCAAGCCTAGCAATGGGATCAGTTGCTCGCGAACCCGGCGTTGGATCTGCGCTCCCATCTCGATCCAGTCTCGCGCCGGCGTCCGCACCGTTTCACCCCACAGCACAGAGTTACTTTCCACATCGATCGCTTGCAGGTTCACGCGCAGCTGCTCGCCCTCCCGCGCGAAGTGCCCGATCACGACCGTCGCTGCACCCAGTTCGCGGCCCGCCCGCTGCGGGTCAACATCTGACTCCGCGAACTTTCGACTGCTCGCCGATGGGCGCACGGCGAGGGCGAGGGTGTAGCTGAGCGTGGTCGCGACCTCATCCGCCAACGACAGCTGCAGAAAGTCCAGATCGTCACCGGCATCGAGGTTCTGGAATGGCAGAACGGCGATCGAGCTGCCCTCTTGGATCTGCGCTGCACGCGGGTAGAGAAAGACCCCCAGCGCCGCGAGCAAGACGACCGCGGTGACGACACCGCCAACGAGGTATCCAACCTTCTTCGTCGTAGCGGGCGCTCTCCCTCGCCGCGTGCCGGGGATCCGCTGTTCACGTTCCTTCTTCAGGGCGCGCAGATCAACGAGCATCTCCTCGACGCGCTGATAGCGTTCGCGACGCTCCTTCTGCATCGCCTTGTTCACGATCCGCTCGAGCTCCATCGGAACATCACTCCGCAGCGCCGTGAG
>JAYTDH010000287.1:0-19519 GCA_043736095.1 Gemmatimonas sp. | reverse complement strand
CAGACTCTTGAATTCACGGGCCCGCCCGCAGGCGGGATCGCCGGCGGCGTCATCGCCGGCATCGTGATTGCCGCGCGCGATGCGTTCAATAACGCGGGTGCCGCGTTCGACTCCGTCACGATTGTGGTTGACTCCGGCCCAGCGGGCGCCGTGCTCTCGGGCACGACAACGCGAGCCGCGGTGGCGGGGTCGGCGAGCTTCAATGATCTCACCCTCGATCTCGCGGGCACCTACAAGCTGCGCGCCGAGCGCGGCGGCATCACCGCTGGCGTCTCCACTTCGTTCGTGATCACCGCGGGTACGGCGAGTACCCTTTCACTCGACAGCGGTGACAATCAGTCGGCGCCGGCCGGCGGTGCGTTCGCACTCCCCGTGCGTGTGCGCGTGAGCGATGCCTTCGGCAACGCCGTGGCTGGTGCGCAGGTTGCGTGGAGCGGCATCAACGTGAGCGTCGCGTCTGATACCACGCTTTCTGATGCCGCTGGCTTTGCTCAAGTGAATACCACGGCGGGTGGGCTCGTGACACTTGGCACGGTGACGGCAACGCTGGTCGTGGTGCCGACCGAGTTCGTTGTGTTCGACGCCGCGATCACCGCGGGCGCCGCGACAACGCTGGTCGTGGACACGCAGCCCCTGGACGGGACCGCGGGGACTTTGCTCAGCGGCTTCGCCTTCCGTGTGAACGATGCGTTTGGGAATCTCGCGACATCGTTCAGCGGCCCCGTGCGGCTCTCGGCGCAGCTGATCAACGGCACGCCGGTCAACGTGATCGCGCAGGAAGACAGCGTGGACGCCGTGGGAGGCCTCGCCGCCTTCACGAGCGTGCGGATTGATGTCGCCGGCACGTATCGTCTCGTCGCCAACTTCGGTGCGCTCGGAACGGTGGTGACGGATTCGATTGTTGTCGGACCAGACGCGCCGGCCAACATCGCGTTGGTTGATGGGGACGCACAGACGGGCGCCGTGACGGGCACGTTGGCACTCCCACTGCGCGTGCGCGTGACGGACACCCACGGAAATAGCGTTCCCGGGGTCAGCGTGAACTGGGGCGTGCAGAGCGGGAGCGCGGCCTTCACCGACACGGTGGTGGTGAGCGATGTGTCTGGCTTCGCGCAGACGACCGTGTTGTTAGCAGGGACGGCGGGCGACATCAGCATCGGCGCGTTCGCCGCAGGGCTCTCTGGCTCGCCAGTGATCTTCACGGCGACCGCTGCTGCCGGCGCCGTCACTGAGTTGGTGCTCGTGAGCGGCGGGAGCCAGAACGTCGTCGCCGGAACGCCGGCCTCCGCGGCGACAGTCGTCCGTGCCCGAGATGCATTCGGAAACCCCGTCAGCGGCGTGAGCGTCACCTTCAATGTGCTCGACGGTGCCTCAGCATTCTCGGACACCACCGTGGTGACCGATGCGGCTGGCCTCGCTTCGACCACTGCGACGGGCGCGACCGCAACGGGATCGCGCAGCTTCGAGGCCGCGGCAATCGGCGTGACGTCGCTCAGTATCCCAATCGAGATCCTCGCAGCAGCTCCGCAGAGCTTCGAAGTCACGGAGTCAGGTCCCACCGAAACAGCGGGCACGACCCTCGGCGTCGTGACGGTGCGGGCGCGTGACGCGTTCGGCAACATTGCCGCCTACGCAGACTCGGTGGCCCTCAGCATCGACAGCGGGCCGATCGGCGGCACGTTGTTCGGGACGACCACTGTCCTTGCCGCGGGCACGGCACTCTTTAGTGACCTGCAGCTGCAAATCGCGGGCAGCTATGTGCTCCGCGCCGACTGGCCGGGAGTCACCTCTGGTCTGTCGGGTTCGATTGTCATCTCGCCCGCCGCACCATTCGCCATCGCGGCAACCTTTGGTGACGGACAGAGCGGCGCGGTACAGACTGTGCTCGCTGATTCGTTGCGCGTGCGCGTAACGGACACATTCGGCAACGGCGTCAGTGGCGTGACGGTGAACTGGGGCACGCAGTTCGGTGACGCAACCCCGACCGTGGCATCGAGCGTCTCTGATGCGAACGGCTTCGCCGCGACCACCGTCTCGCTCGGCACCACCGTGGGCGCCGCATTCATCGAAGCGGCCGCAAGCGGACTCACCGGCTCACCGGTTGGCTTCAACCTCACCGTGACGGCGGGAGCCGCGACCCAGTTGGTCGTCGACGCCCAGCCCACGACCGGAACCGCAGGCGTAACCCTCGGCGGCGTGGCGGTGTCGGCGCGCGATGCGCTCGGCAACGTCGTCACTGTTTTTGCGGACAACATCTCCGTCGCAGTCGATTCGGGGCCTGTCAGCGGCGTGCTGCTCGGCACATTGGCCGTCGCGCCGTCGGGCGGCATCGCAACCTTCAACGATCTCTCGGTTGAGAGTGCCGGCTCGTACCGACTGCGCTTCACCGCATTGGGCGTCCCAGACACGCTCTCGGCAGTCATCGTGGTGGCTCCGTCCGTCCCGAGCGCGATTGCGCTCGTGAGCGGAAATACGCAGAGCGATACTGTCGGCCTCGTGCTCGGCACTCCGTTGAGAGTGCGTGTGACCGACATCTTCGGCAATCCCATTGCCGGGCAGCCGGTCGCGTGGGCCCCAGTCGGCGCTGGTGCCGTCGGTCAGGATACGACGTTCACTGATGCCAGTGGTGCAGCACAGGTTGGCTTCACGCTTGGCACGACCGCGGGTTCCACCACGGCCGAGGCATCGGTGGATGGCATCACCGGCTCGCCAGTCGTGTTCACAATGACGGCCATCCCGAGTGCCGTTGATACAATCGTCGTCACGCAGCAGCCGACCACGACCGCGTCCGCCGCAGTAGGCGCGCCGATCAACGCGGAGCTCCGCGACGTCTACGGAAACGTGGTGACCTGGTTTATCGCGAATGTTCAGCTCTTCGTGCAGACAGGTCCTGGTGGCCTCGGCCTCGCGCGCACACGCGCAGCTGTTGCCGGCACGGTCTCATTCGATGATCTCACGCTGAATCTGGCGGGCAGCTATACGCTTCGGCTCGCCGCCGTCGGCGCGCCGGACGTGCTCACTGACACGCTCGTGATTGTGGCGGGCGCACCGGCGAGTGTCGTGATGGTTTCCGGCGATGCGCAGAGCGGCATCGTGACGCTCCCGCTTCCTCTGCCGTTGCAGGTCCGCGTCACGGACGCGAACAGCAATCCGATTGTTGGTGACACGGTCGTGTTCAGCGTCACGCAGGGTGGCGGCGCGCTCTCGAGCGCCACGGCACTCGACAGCGCAATCACGAACTCGTCGGGTATCGCGCAGACCACGTGGACGCTTGGCTCGGATTCGACCATCACGCACATCGTGCAGGCCAATCGCACGGGCTTCGCCACGCTCAGCTTCACGGCGACGCCGCTACCGTTCGTAGCAAACCGCACGTGGACGGGTGACGTTGACTCGAATCTGCTGAACAGCGGCAACTGGAAGGACGGACTGATTCCCGCGGTCACCGACTCGGTGCTCGTGCCGGCGGGTCGTCCGAACTATCCTGTACTGACGTCGAACATCCAGACGGCTCGCGTGACGGTGGCGTCCGGCGCGAGCGTCGAGCTTGGCCCGTGGCTGCTCTTCGTGGATGGCTCGATGTCCGTTCTCGGCAGCGGGACCATCACATCGAGCGATACTGGTGCGGTCGCGCTGCAGGGCGCGGGCGGAGGCACCGTGCGCGGCGCCTTCCCGCGGCTCGTCGTGAGCCAGGGGAACTACTCGGCCATCGGGAGCATCTCGACGGCGACCGACCTCCAAGTCATCGGGAACGGCATCCTCGATCTCGGGGGCACGACGACCAACGTCGCGCGGGACCTCGCCGTCACCGGCGCGGCGCGCCTGGTGATGACGAGTGGGTCGACGCTGGTGGTGGAGCAGAACGCAACGTTTAACAGCACGAACACGACGACAGGGCTCGACAACGGCACGCTGCGCGTTCGCGGCAACGTGAGCGCCAACAGCTTCTTCCGCCCGAGCCCCTCGCACATCACGGACCTCGATGGTGCCGGGACGCAGACCGTCCAGTTCACCCTTCCCGACTCGAGCTTCACCACGAGCTGCAACGCGGGGTGCTTCGGCACGCTCGTATCGAACAAGGCCAGCGGCGGACTCATCTTCCTGAGCAGCGCCAAGGCGATCGGCGGCATGACCTTCACGGGCGACACGCTCGGTGCAGCAGGCCGTATGATCATCGGTATCGATAGCCTGCACCTACAGAGCCTCGTCACCACGGTCGGCCACGCCGGCTACACGACGAGCCTGCAGATCGGATCAGTCTTTATCGCCGACACGCTGGTCGCGTTCGGTGGCGACGGCACGACGCCGCTCGCGACTTTCGGCACCATCGCTAGCCTGGTACCGGGATCGTATCGACTCGGCACGAACCACCCCGGCGCTGTCATCGTCACCGGGCTGCTCGACATTGATGGACCGAACGCGCGCATCGGCGGCAACCTTATTACCGCGGGCGCCGGCCACATCCGGATGACCGATGCCAGTGACTCCCTGTCAGTTGCCGGCGCGCAGTTCGGCGGCACCACAGACAGCACCTTCCTTACTGCGGGCGTGCTCGAGGTGCGCGACACGTTCAGCCAGCCCTCTGGGGGCACGACGTTTGCGGCACAGGCCGCCCACCGCCTACGATTCACCGCGGCGAATCCTTCGATTGTGCTCTTCGCGCCGGAGTTGAATCCCGTTGGATCACTCTTCGTGACCGATGGCTCAGCTCTTGTAATCGATGGCTCTGGAATGCGAGTCGGCGGGACAGTGGTCCTCGAGGGCACCACCGCAACGGCTACCGCCGCGACCGCCGAAGTCACGGTCCTCGGCGGCATCCAGGACGCCGTGGGCGGGCGCTGGTTCGCAGCATCGACACGCTTCGAGGGCGATAACGTCACGCAGATTCCATCAGTCATGGGCGGCGCCGTGGTCTTCGCGGGTGCGTTTACGCTCGCCGACTCACTGATCTCAACTGGTGGTGGTGTGCGCGTCACAACCCCGGGCGGCGTGCTCACGTTGGCCGGCCACAAACTGAGCAGCTTCGGCTTCAGCACGGATGACGGAGGTCGACTGGTACAAACCGTCGCGGCCGACACACTGCTCTCCTACGGAAGCGTGGATTTCGCGGGCGGCGCAAACACACTGCTCGACGGCTATATCGGCTCACAAGGAAACCTCACCCAGACCGCGCCCGCAACGTTCCAGCCCGCCGCTCCTCATCACGTGCAAATCGGGATTGTGCCCGGCGTTGGCGGGCGAATCCTTCGCCTCACACCGGGCAACGCCTTCGCCAAGCTTACGCTGACGGCGTCCGGCATCGTGGACCTCCAATCCGATATCGACGTCGACGTACTCGATATCCCGAGCGGCGCGCAAGTCTCCACGACCGTGGCAAGCGTGCTCCGCGCGGGACGCCTCACGGGTACCTCGCTATCGCTCGATAACGTGCGCCTAGAGCTCACCGACGCGGTGCCTGCAACCATCCCAAGCATCGCGTTCGGCGTGATGGACCCGGCCGTCACTCAGCTCTCAGTCTCTGGAAACGGCGGTGTGCTGTCTTTCCCAGCGCTGAGCTTCGCCACGACCCCGACGTCCGGCCTCTACATCTACGCGCAGGACAACGTGACGGCCGACAATGACACCCTGACCGTGGATGCGTCGGGTGCGTCGCCGGCATTCCACGGCGGCAAGATCTTGCCCTTCACGGGCTCCAAGATCATCAACTGGGACGCGTTCGCCGCAATCAACTGGACCAACGGCGCGCTCGACCAGAACTGGTTCAACTCGGGCAACTGGGCACAGGGCGTCATCCCGGGCACCGCAGACTCGGTGGTCATCGGCGAGACCGGCCTGCCGCCGATTATCGGCGGGAGCCCCGTACAGGTCCGCGCGTTGGTGAGCTCGAACGGTCAGGCCATCTCGACCAACGACACACTCACTGTCACGCGCCGCTTGGCCGTCAGCAGCGTGGGTGGACTCGCGTGCACCGCTGGCGGTGCGCTCGTGCTTCGCTCGAGCACCGACTCCGTCACCGTGCAAGGCAACGTCGACTGCTTGGTGATTGCGCGCGAGAACACGGTCCGCCTCACGAACCTCACGCTCGTGGACTCGCTTTCTATCGAGAATAGTGGATCTGTCTCGGTCGATCAGTCGACGCTCAACGTCGCCGGTGAGCTGCGCACGATCGGCACCGGTGGTCTGTTGATGGACCAGCCGAGTGGATATGTGGAGATCGGTGGTACGGCGAGCTTCCTCAGTGATGCACCGGATGGTTGGCTGACGAACGGTACGCTCTCGCTTCGCGGTGACTTTATCCAGGTGGGGAACCCGACGGCGTTCCGAGCCTCCGGCGCGCACACGACGTTGTTCGCCGGCGGAAGCGATCAAGCGGTGTTCTTCACGAATCCGGACTCAAGCGCCGCGGGGTCGCATTTCGCGAACGTGGAGATTGCCAACAACGAGGGCGGCATCAGCGTCGCCCTCGCGTCTGATGTGTTCATGAACGGCGAGTTGCGCGCTAGCTCGGGGTTGCAGCGCACCTTCAGCAACGCCGTGGTCGGCGGCGCCACCATCGTGTCCCGCGGTGCAATCGTGAGCGCAGATCTTAATCTCGACGGCGTGCGATGGAAGATGCGCGAGGGGAGCGGACTCACCGGCACGCTGTCCAATGTGCGTTTCACGAATCAGCCTGAAGGAATCACGCAGCTCTCCATCGCACGTGATGGGGGCAGCATCCAGTTGAGCGGCTTCCAGTTCGATTCGCTACTGGCAAGCACCACCTACCTCGAGGTGCTCGACTCCTTCGCGGGCGGCGGCACCTTCACGGTAGACATGCTCTCGCCGAGCCCCGCCTTCCACGGCGGGCGCATAAACATTGACGTGAACGCTCTGCTCACCAATTGGTCGCAGGAGCCTGCCTTCATCTGGACCGGTGCACTCGATGCCACGTGGACGACGCCGGGCAATTGGTCGGACAATGTCGTGCCTAACGCGACCAGCGTGGTCACGATCCCCGACGTGGGCACCTCCCCCGCGACTGTCTCCGCCGTCACGGTGCGCCAGCTCGTGCTCACCGGCAACCTCACCGGCCTGCAGTTGGGCGACACCCTCTTCGTGCGCGAAGGTCTGCAGACACAGGCGGCCGCCGTCTCGTGTGTCGCGCTCGGCCGCGTGCGCTTTGTCCCGACGGACACGGCGCTCGTGGCAGGCAATATCAACTGCCCCGTCGATGTGATGTCCGGGGTGATGGCTCAGAGCGGCAACACCAACCTCTCCGGCGCTCTCCGGGCGGACTCGGTCGGGCGCGTTGCGGTCCGCGAGTTCGACCTCTTCTTGGCCCCTGGATCCAGCTTCAACACGGCGGCCAGCGGCACGCTCTCGATTGACGACGCAGCGGGCTCGTTGACAGTCAACGGTCCGGCGACGTTCGCCGGCGGCGCGACGACTGGCCTGCTGACCGCGGGTCAGCTCGTCTTCGGCGGCGACGTCACGCAGGGCGGCGGCGATCCCGCCGCGCTCGACGCAAGCAGCACGCTCAGCACGATCTTCTCCGGGGCCTCGGGCACCGTGTCGATTGTCGATCCGGCGAGTTCCGGCTTCGGCACGTCGGACGTCGTGGCCGGCACGTTCACCGTCACGGGCACCGCACCCTTCCGCGCCACGCTGAACATTGGTGTCGGCGGAACCCTCAATGGCACGGGACGTATCGACGTCACCGGCGATATCTCGGGGGACGGCGGCCTGGTTGTCTCCACCGCGGCGCTGACGGGCAGCTTCCTGCGCAATGGTCCCTCCCAGCCGGACTCGGTGATCTTCATCGGAACCGGCCAGACGATCAACTCGACCTTCGCCGCGAACCCGATCGCCTGGAACACGGTCATCGTGGAGGGGACGGCGACGGCCGCGACGAGCGGCGCCGCGAACGACGTGCTCAATCTCGCGCAGTCGTTGATTGTGCGCGGCTCGGGCGCGCGCCTCACATTCGACAACACCGGGACCCCCGGTGACTCGCTGATCGCGAACATCAACAACCAGATCCGCACGCTCGATGGCGGCACGGTCGAGATGAACGAATCCGGCGTGTCGGTGCGCGTGGGCGGCTTCTCCGAATTCGCGGGTGGCGATCAGAATGGGTTGCTCACGCAGGGGCGCTTGATTCTCGAGGCCGGCCTCAGGGACACCCTCTTCAACGCGTTCGCGGCGACTGGCGCACACCTGACCGTCATCGGTGGTTGCGGCATCTGCGATGGAATTCCGGTGCAGAACACCGAGGACGCTTCGCTGCGCTTTGCGAGTGTGAGGTTCGTCAACGGAGCCTCAAGCACGATTGGCGCAAGCTTCCTGGCGGACACGGCGGCCTTCGATGGCGGCGTGGTCTCGATGACGGGGCTCGGCAAATCGATGCTCGTGAATGGCGACCTCACGGGACTCGGCTCTTCGACTCTGAACGCGACGCGCATCGCCATCGGCGGCGTCTTCGGCTTCAACGGCACGTTCAATATCGACACCCTCGCCATGACGGGCATCAACCAACGCCTCCCTGCAAAGGATGGCGACGGAGACGAGATCCCGTACCAGAACATCGACATCACGGGGACCGTACAGACCTTGATGGCGGACGGCGATTCGCTGACGGTGAGCGGTGGCCTGCGTATCGCGAGCACGGGCAACCTCCGCTTCGGTGAGTCGGGGGTGACCAGCATTGTGCACCTCCAGTCGCTCGGCACTAGCGAGTCAGGGACGATTGAAATCCAGGATCAGCCGACGACCGTCCGCGTGATGGGCGTCGCGGTCTTCGGCGGCGGGAGCACCGCCGGCAAGCTCGACGCCGGAACGTTGGAGTTCCACAACGTCTTCTCGCAGAACGGTGGAACCTCCAGCAGCGCCTTCAGCGCCGGTGGCACCAACTTCACGCGCATCGTGATGGGAGCGGTGGCTCCGGTCATCACCTTTGCGACCCCCGGTCCGTCGGGGACTGATTCACACTTCAATCATCTCTGGCTGGTACCGGGTCTCGGCACCATCGTCGACCTCGCGACGGATGTCTACGTGAATGCACAACTCACGCAGAACACGCTCACGCCAATTGAGATCAGGGCGAACGGCGCGCCGTATCGCACGCTCGTCTCCGATGGCGCCTCACTTAGTCTCGCGACCTTCCGCGGCGTCAACTGGGAAATCACCAGCACGACCGCGCTCGCCTCGCCGCTCGGGGATATCAGCTTCGTCGATCAAGATCCGGCAGCCGTGCAGTTCGCGATTCGGCGCACGGGGACGGATGGTACGATCGAGCTCGTGAACCCGACCTTCTCGACGCCTCCGACCACGGGCAAGTATCTCGAGGTGGAGGATCTGGTTCTGGATGCGAACATCCTCACCGTGAACGTGACCAATGCGACGCCTGGATTCCACAGTGGCTTCGCAGTCACCATCGGCGGCGCCATCCTCACCGGGTGGAGCACTAACGGCCCAGGCATCTGGCTTGGAACGCTGACCAACGATTTCAACACGGCAGGTAACTGGCAGGCGAATGCAATCCCGGAGCCCACGGACTCGATCTTCATCAGTGACGGCGCATCACAGACGCTCACGATCACGAGCCCCATCACCGTTGGCGCCATTCACGTGTCCGGTGGCCAGCTCGACCTGCAGGACACTCTGACGGTCACCGGCACTGCCGCGCTCGGCGCTGGAAGCACGTTCTGCAGCCTCGGCGGTGCACTTCGCGTTGCCTACTCTGGCGCCGACTCCGTCGCCTTCAGCATGAATAGCGCACAGTGCAACGTGTACGTATCGGACGGCCGAGTGTATCTGGACCAAGATGCGAATCTCGTGAACCTGTTCCTGGAACAGGACGCCATTTTCGACGTCAATGGTCAGACGCTGCGCACGGTCGGCGACCTGATCGCATTGCAGACGTCAGTGCTGGTGATGACCGACAACGCGGACACCGTGCGCGTTGGAAGCCAGGGTCGATTCCAGGGTGGAGACGAAACAGGGCTACTCACCGCCGGGGCGTTGATCGTCGAGGGCACTTTCCTCCAGGGCGGCGCCACCACCGCATTCGCCTCCAGCGGGACGCTGCACGTCTTCCTCGGCGACTCCACCAACGTGGGTCCGACGCAGTTCCAGATTGACTTCAACGATCCGGTCACGTCGCCGATCAACCGGCTCACGATCTTCGATAATCGCTTGGCCTTTGGGCCGGTGCAGGTGACGGGCGAGCTACGCATGGCGAATGGATCGGCCCTCACTGGTCTCGCGACGACTGCGCTTGGCGGATTCCGCTTGGCGGGAAGTGCTGCTCTGACAGTGGATCGACTCGCGGTGGCCGGTCCGCTGTTCCTCGCCGGCACATTCACGCCTGATACCGTGGACTTTCTCGGCGCCGGCCCGCTGTTGCAGGAGATTCCAGCAGCAAACCAGACCGAAAGTCAGATCATTTACGGAACCATCCGCGTGCTTGCCGACTCGGCGCGGATGAGGGGATCGGTGACATACCAGATCACCAACGGCATTGAAGTGGGCGGCAATGCGCTGCTAGTAGTGGGTAACGCACTTCTCCCGAACAACCCGGTCACCGTGGCTGCCGACGCCGCTGATCTGGTTGTGCAGGGCGCTGGCCGTCTGCAACAGCTATCCGAAGGCCAGTTGCGCGTGAAGAGCGCGACCTTCAACGGCGGCGACCATACGGGCCTGCTCACCCGCGGTGACCTCGTCGTCCACAACAACTTTACGCAGCTCCAGAACGGGGCCGTCACCACGACGTTCCTTGGCTCGGAGCAGCACCGCGTGATCATCGACGGCACCTCCACCGTCGCGATCGCGAACCCGGCCGACGCGCGCTTCGCGGACCTCGTCATCGATCTCGACGCCGTCCTGACGCTGACCAGCGACCTCTTCGTTGACAGTAGCTTCACCAAGGCGGGGACCGCGACCTCTGAGTTGGTGGTGGAGTCCGATGTTCTGAACACCGACCCGCCGCGTCTGATCACGGTGCGGGGCGGCACGGCGTTCGCGAGCGGGAGCGGGTTCCGCACCGTGTTCCGGAATGTGGCCCTGCGCCTCGAAGGCGATGCCAACGCTGGTGGCGGCAGCGTCTCGCTTGCAGACATGACCTTCCAGGACATGAATCCGGCCGCCACCTATATCGACGTCCAACTCGCGAACTACTTCATCATCGCCGAGGGGATGGATTTCGCGACGGCGGTGACGACGGGTAAGTACTTCGACATTGTCGATCCGACCACGACCATCGCGTTCCAGACGTCGACGCCGGTGCTTGGCTGCATCGGCGCGGTGGAGAACTGCGTCGGGCCTCGCTATGAGCCGGCGCCCCCCGAGGCAAACACCTGGCTCGGGCTGACGAACGATTGGACGCAGGCCTCCAACTGGTCCCTCGGCACGGTCCCGTCGACTTGGACGGACGTGATCGTTCCGGTGACGTCGTCCGACCCTGTGCTCGGCCTCAACGAGACGGTGCGTAACCTGACCGTCGAGACGGGCGCCACGCTCACGGTTCTTGGGTCGACCATTAACGTGAATGGCACGTCGCTCGATGTGCAGGGCACGATTGCGCAGGGTGGTTCGTCGGTTGTCGCAATGCATCCGCCGGGCGCGCCGGCGACAATCAGCGGCGGAGGCACCTTCGGAACCGACCTGACCATCGGCTCTCCGTCGGCGGGTTCGGAGACAACGGTCACGCTGACGGATTCGTTGCGGGTCGCCGCCAACCTGAACATCACCGCCAACACGCTTGTACTTGGTGGCCAAGATGCGAGCATCGGCGACCTGTTGATCAACACGACAGGCCGCCTGCAGATGTCGGATGCCGCCGACTCGCTGCATGCGTTCAATGTCAACTTCTTCGGTGAGTCTACCGCAGGCCTGCTTACAGCCGGCAAGCTGGTCGTCCTTGGCGACTTCTGGCAGGGCGGCACCTCACCGGCATCGTTTGCGGCGTCGGGGAGCCACCAGACGATTGTGTCCGGCGTAAACTCGCGGACGTACACCTTCGCAAATCCGGGGCCGACCGACTCGCACTTTGGTACGCTCCGCGTGGAGGACTTTGTCTACGGCGACACCCTCCGGCTCGCGTCTGACATTCAGGTCAATGGCCAATTGCAGACCGTCGGGAATCGCCTAATCGCGTCTGATGCACTCGCGACGACGAACCGCCACATCTCTACGCTTGGCTTCTCAAACGCTGGCGGGAACAGCAACTTCGGCAATGTACGCCTCAGTACGCAGGCTCTCGCAGGAATCAATCTCAGCGCCAACATGTTCTTCGGCTTCATGGACTCGAGCGTCACGCAGCTGTCGATCGAGGCGCCCGGTGGGACCGTGACCATTGGCGCGGTGACCTTCGACGGGCTGAATGGCGGCGACCTCGGCAAGTTCCTGAGCGTCACCGATAACCTTGTCGACGGCGATTCTCTCCGCGTGAACATTCCGTTCCGCTCGCCGGAAGGGCATGGCGGCTTCATCCAGACCGCGGGCGAAGGGCTCATCCTCGGGTGGGATGGCTTTGCGCTCTACACCTTCACTGGCGCGAACAGCACGGTCTTCGGAGACTCGGCAAACTGGGATGTCCTTGCCGTACCGACCTCAATCTCCAATGTGCTGGTGGCCAACAACGGCGCATTTCCTCTGGTGATCAACTCACCGGTGACAGTCAAGAGGCTTACGACGGCAGTCAACTCGGTTCTTGCCGTGCAGGACACCGTATTCACCACTGGCGTGCAGGGTGGCTTCGATCTCGTGTCCGGCGGAAAGACCTGCTCAGGCAACGGAATATTCGTCGTCAACGATCCATCGGCGGGGCCGACCTGGCTCCGCGCGGACATTCCGGGCTGCGACCTGATTGTGCGGCAGGGGAATGTGAACTTGGGCAACGGGATTCTGCCCGCCGCCGACACCACCAACGTTCGGGACCTGCGGCTGGAGGGAGGCGTTTTCCAGACAGAGGGAGCGGTGCGAGTCGGCGGGGACTTCTCAATGACTGGCTCCAGCATGCTCAACCTGCTGGATGCTGGCGACTCGTTAATCGTGCAGGGGACCGCTTCATTCCGCGGAAGCCAGGCTTGGCTCACGAACGGCAACCTCTTCGTCCACGGAAACCTCGTCGTGGGAGCCGCCAACCCGTTGCAGTTCCGTATGGATGATTCGAGCCATCTCGCACTCGGCAATCCCAATCAGTCTGGCGGCACACACAACATCACGATCGATCCAGGTTCACAGATGCACGTGGACTCGCTCACAATCTACGACGGCTCAACGACCGTCACGGGGCAGCTGAACGTGCGTCGCCGCCTCCGTCAACTCACCAGCAGCACCAACATCCTCAACGGCTCAACCATCGTCCTCGGCAGCAAGACCGATGGTATTGCGGGTACCCTCACGACCAATCAGGGCTCGCTGCTGTCCGTTGATCGCTTCGAGCTCTTTGGCAACATCAGTTCGGCCGGCGACTTCTCACCCGATACCGCGGACTTTGTCGGTACCGTACCGACGGACAGTGGGGGCATTCAGCGAATCCGCGCAGCCAACATTGCGGACAGCATCTATCAGTACAAGCTGGTCCGCGTGTTCGAGAACGCCGTCATGAATCAGATCCCGACCGGCATCCCGATCGCGTATACCATCGCGACCGGCCTGCAAGTGCTCGGCGGTCAACTCACGATTGGCAATGCAATCGATACCGCTTACGTGAACATGGCGAACGCCGACCTCATCGTGAGTGGCCCGCTCGCCGGGCTGAACATGACGGGGCTGAGTCGCATTACGGCGGATAGCTCGCACTTCCAGAGCGGGTTTACCTCGCTGCTGAACTCCGGTCTCTTGCGAACACGCAGTTTGGTGCAGCAGAACCTGAATCTGCAGACCACGACGCTGACGGCGGCGGATCCGCACGTACTCGACCTGTTGGGCACGGGCACCGTGTGGTTCGAGAACTGGGCTTTCAATTGGCTGAACGACGTCAGGATCCAGGGCAACGCCGTAACGACGCTCGCATCGGAGCTCCAGATCAACGGCACGCTCGGGCGCGTCGCAAACAACGACGGCATCGTGACGCTTCAGGCCGCGAATCCACCTGGCTTCGTCCGCTACGTCTATGCCGCTAGCACTAACTTCGGCGAAGGCAACAGCGGTGTTGTGTTGAACAACGTCCCGCTCGTGTTGCAGGGCGTCTTCCCCGGCAACAGCCACGCGCTCAACAACCTCACGTTCCAAGGCATGGATCCGCTGGCGACCTTCTTAATCGCGAACTTCAGCGGCCAGTACTCGGCCACGTTCAACAACATCAGCTTCAACTCACCCGTTGGCATCTCGGGTCGCTTCTTCGACTTTCAGGCAGGCGACGCGGGCTCAGTCATCACGTTCGTGAACGCCACACCGGCGGCGGGATGCTTGGCATCGCTCTGCGTCCCGACGGACTTCTCGCCAGCGATTGAGGCGCCGGCCTCATGGGAGGGTGACGTCAGCTCCGCATGGACCGACCCCGGTAACTGGTCTACCAACGCTGTGCCGAACGCCGCGACAATCGTCGGCATCCCGAGCGGAACTCCCTTCTCGCCCTTCATCGGTGCCAACACCGGCGTGAAGTCGCTCGGCGTGAATGTTGGTGCAACGCTCACAGTCGATGTCGGAATCACGCTCTCCGTGTACGACGAACTCTCCGTGGACGGCTTCGTCTCGGCCGGATCGCTTACGTCGACGATCCGTATTGTCCCACCAGTCGATACGTTCTCCCTCCGTGCGCCTGGGAATATCCAAACGCGACTGGCCATTGGCTCCGGAATTGGCGGCTACGATGGCGTCGTGCAGTTGATCGACCGCGTCAACCTTACGGCCGCGAACTTCAATAGTGGCGTGTACCTGGATGCCGGCTTGCTCGACCTGAACGGTCAGACGCTGGACGTGGCGGGCAGCTTCCGGAGCTTCGGCACGAGCCGGTGGCAGATGGTGAATCCCCTCGATACGCTGATCGTGCGCGAGAACTTCGACATTGAAGGAGGATCGACCGATGGGCTGCTGACCGAGGGTGAGATTGACCTGTCCGGCTGGCTGTTCCGCCAGAAGAGCACCAACAGCCAGAAGTCGTTCGTCTCCACCGGAAACCACTCCGTACGCTTCTCGGGCGGCGGCAATGGAATGGATGTCGTGTTCGAATCGCCTGACTCTACGCTCTCGCGCATTGCCAACCTCGCAATCGACCGCGTCTTCGATCAGTGGATCTTGTTCGACTATAGTCGAGTCTTCGTGACGAACCTGACCAAGGTGTCCGGACGCATCGAGGTCTACAACGACGGGTTCGGCGTCAACCTAGGCTCCGACGGCGAGCTCATCGTCAGCGGAGCAGTATCGAACGTGGATCCCGCGCACATGTTCGACATGGTCTTGATCGGCAAGGTACGGCTACTTGGTGTCAACCAAGCGACCTGCGACCTGCTCACGTTCAACGTGCAGTACAAGATCGCCAACTTCGAGCCACTCTCCTGCCACAGCTCGGTGTACGCGTGGGCAACAGAGACGGGCACCGCAGCCGTGACCAGCTACGCCGCCTATGCCGCCAGTGACAACGACATCTGGGTCGTTGGCGCGAACGGTACGATCCAGCGTGGCAATGGAAGTAGCTGGACAACCGAGACGTCCAACACGGATAGCACTCTCTTCGCAGTGCATGGCACCTCCACGACCGACGTGTGGGCCGTGGGGGTTAGCGGAACGGTCGCGCACTCGGACGGCAGCAGCTGGACCTCGTCGACCCAGGGCGCCCAGAACCTCAACGGCGTTTTCGCCGCGAACATCAACTTGGCGTACGCCGTGGGCGACAACGGAACCATTCTCCGCTGGGACGGGATCAGCTGGTCATCGATGGCCTCGGGGACGTCTGTGAACCTGAGGGGCATCTTCGGCGCCGGGCTCATTGCCGACGATATCCTGGCGGTCGGTGACAACGGGACGATGCTCCGACTCGTCAGCGGGAGTTGGGTGCCGATCACGAGTGTTGTCACTGACAACTTTAAGGCGACCTATGCCTCGACCCCTTCGGGATATATGGTCTTTGGCGAGAACGGAACAATTCGCCAACGTAGTAACCCGTTCAACCAGTTCTTCGACGCCGGCTCCCTTACGACCGAGAACCTCAACGGCGCCGGTGGCAATGGCACCGCAGGCTTCACGGTTGGCGCCAATGGTACCATTCTCCGGATCCTCGGTGAATCGTTCCTGCCACAGAACGCACTGACAAGTGTCGAGCTCTACGGCGTCACCGTCACACCGAGTGGCACGGCCTACGTCGTCGGCGCAGGCGGTTTCATTACCAAGGGAACAATCGTCCCCTAGCTCCTGCCAAGTGACGCACCGCACAAAGGGCCTGGATCGTAGTGATCCGGGCCCTTTGATTTTCCCCCTCGCGAGGCGACAATCCTTGTATGCGCCTACACCCACGCTATCTCGCTCTTGCATTCGTCGCCACCGCCCTGCTCTCCTGCGGCCGCGAACTCACTGGCCCCGCGACCGGCCGCGTTGCGAACATCGCCCTGGATCCGCAGTCAGCCAGACTCCAAAGCGATCTCATCGCCGTGAGCCGAGTGGTGACGTTCACAAAAGTGCGAATCGTCGCGACGAACAACTTCGAGGTCGAGGTGGCCCAAAAGGTCGTTTCCTTCCCCACAGCGGCCGATTCAATCAGACTCTCCCTCGCGATTCCTCTCCCCGACGAAGGTGGCTCGAGCAGCTTCCCAGTCTGGATTACACTCGCCTACATCAACGCTCAGAACGACACCGTCTTCCGCGGTGGCGCGAGCGCGACGGTCGGCGGTACCGGCTCGAGTCAACCGCTCACAATCCCCATCACCTACTCCGGAATCGGCGCGAATGCCACGCGCGTGACGTTGACGCCCGACACCGGCACCGTACTCTCTGCGACCAGCACAACCTTCGTCGGCACCGCCCTCGACTCGCTCACTCCACTCCCCGGCACGCCGCTCTACTACTACACACCAGACACCAACCGCGCACTCATCGCTAGTCCCGCCGTCCCCACGGTGCAGTGGCGAGCCTCGCGCGGCACCGCGCGCATCATCGCTCTGCACCCGGGCGGACTCAAGGCCGATACGTCGACCTTCACCGTCACGTTGCCCGCATCCAAGCTCGCTGTGAAAACCGGAGGCGGACAGACCGCACTCGGCAGCACCGCCCTCCCCGCACCGATCGTAGTTCGCACGCTCGCCGCCGATGATGTCCCCGTCGCCGGCGTCGTCGTGGACTTCGCCGTGAGCACCGGTGGCGGCACGTTGTCCATCGTCAAGGACACCTCTGACGTAAACGGGGAAGTCTCGACGAGCTGGACCCTCGGCACACTCATCGGTACGCAGAGCATCACCGCTACTGCGGCGGGACTCACACCCTCACCGCTCACGATTGGGGCAGTCGCCAGCGCTGGCCCGACCGGCATTGCCATCAACATCACCTCGCCGATTGGTGCAAGCCGCTACTACGCCATCGTCACTGGCCCTGGGATTCCCGATGAGATTATCGCCGAGCATGATGCATCGTTCGCGCGCACCACGACGCTGAACCTCCCGCTTCCGGCCGGCAGTGGTTACTCCATCTATCTGCTCGCCGCGGACTCCCTCGCCGCATCGCCCGATTCCCTGCCCGTCATCTCGGCAGGAATGAAGCTCACGCCCATCAACATCGTGGCCGGGAACACTAGCACCGTCCCGGTCACGCTGCAGCCCGTCTCAGTGGTTGGCTCAGTGCCAAGCAGTGTCACCGCAGGGAGCGCCTTTGCGGCTGATGTCATCCTCACGGATCCCTCGCGTCTCTTTTATGAGATCCTCTCCGGGATGTCGCTCTTCCGCGCTGACTCGAACTTCACCTTCGATCGTGGTGGTGGCGGCGTGGTAGTCGGGAATCCGCAAATCCTGAGCGCGACCGAGAAGCGCTTCACGTCCGCGCCCTTCCGCTCGAGTGCCGCGGGGACGATCTACTCGCAGTATGGCGCCGGAATCGTCTCGACGGACCGTGCCTACACGTTCTTTGTGTTGGGCCCATCGCGACAGCGCGGTGAGAGCCTTCTCTCGACGACTGTGCTGCCAGCGAATAGCGGCATCCGCGTGAACATCACCGCGCCGGCGACCGTCACGCGCTTTGTGGTCGCCGTCGATACCGGTGCTGGCCCAATCGCGTGGGGCGGTGCAATCAGTGCCGGGATGACCACGGCCACAATCGATGTTCCCGTCCCACCGGGCACGAACTATCGCGTGCGCGTGGCCGCGCTGCAGAATTTTTCCTTCAACGTGAACACCGCCGCCGATCTGGCGGGACTACGCGCTGGAATCGCGCTCACAGGTCAGGTGGTCTCCGCGGGCTTCACCAACGTCTCGGCGACGCTCGTTGCGCAGACCGCAGCGCCGGGTGTCCCCGCGGCGGTGGCGAGTGGATTGGCAATCCCATTCGCTGGAACGATGCGTGATCCATCGCTCTTCAATGCAACTGCTCCATGTCTCATGCGCTATTCGACCGCCGGCCCAATCGCCGGCGCCAACCTCGGCACGTTCCTGAATACGGCGTGCACGATCTCAAACCGTCAGGCCGATGGCACATTCACTGTCACCGGAACCTTCCCCGCCGTGCCTGGCCCCGCGACGCTCCACACGCAGGTCTTCACCTCGGTGATTGGGTACTCCGCCACGGGATCACGAATCGAGATGGCGCATCAGGGCATCAGCATCACCACAATCTCGGCGCCGTGATGCGGTGCGATGGCATGCGCGAGCACACCGCGCCGTCGCGCACCGCACCGTAGCGCCGCGCACTTAGAACAATCCAAGCTGGTCGGCCAACTGGGCCGGATCCTTCGGGGTCTGGCCCAGTCGGCTTTGCAGCATGCGGACGTTCGCCGGACTATGCCCGCTGAAGTGGTTGTTCACGAAGCCGTACACCGGCACACGCACGGCGAGCGCGGGAAGCACCTCGGCCCACGCATCGAGTTCCGCGGTGCGATCGACCTGGATATGTGAGTAGTCGGTGATCGAGCGGTCTGGTCCCATCCAGCGCACATAGGCGTGCGTGGTGGCCGTTGGGCGCGCGGCGAGCTTCAGCATCCAGGGTCGCGGGATCCACCGCGCATCCACAAGCGTGAGCGCCACGTTCCGCGCCGAGAGGAGTTGATGCGTCTCCTCGTTGATCCATCCCTTGTGACGGAACTCGATGGCGAATTTGAGATCAGCGGGGAGCGTGTGCAGGAACTCCTCGAGCTGATCAATCTCGTGCGGCGCGAAGTCGGGACCGCATTGGATGAGAATCGGTCCGAGCTTGGGGCCGAGCTCGCGGGCCGCATCGTAGAACCGCGTCGCAACATCCTCGGCGCCGACGAATCGTCGCTCGTGCGTGATCTCTTGCGGCAGCTTGAGCGCGAATGTGAAATGCTCCGGCGTACGCTCTGCCCAACCACGGACGCTCTTTACTGGCGGTATGGCGTAGAACGTCGCGTCTACCTCGACAGTATCGAAGGCGCGCGCATACA
>JAYTDH010000286.1:0-6450 GCA_043736095.1 Gemmatimonas sp. | reverse complement strand
GCGGTCCGCGTCCACCAGCCTTCCATACCTGGCGTGAGTTCGTTCTTGAGGCGGATGTTGGCGAAGGTGCCGCGCATCATCACTTCATGATTGCCGCGTCGCGCACCATACGAATTGAAGTCCTTCTTCTCCACGCCCAACGATTTGAGCCAGACGCCGGCCGGCGACTTCTCGGCGATCGAGCCCGCCGGGGAGATGTGGTCGGTGGTGATGGAATCGGCGAACATCCCGAGGACGCGGGCATTGGCGATCTGTTTGACGCCGGGCGCGGTCCTGGACATGCCCTCGAAGTACGGCGGATGCTTCACGTACGTGGATTGGTCGTCCCACTGATAGCGGTCGCCGGTGGGGATGGCGATCGCCCGCCACTCGGCGTCGCCGCCGAAAACATCGCCGTACTCCTTGAGGAAGTGCTCGCGCTTCACGGAGCTCAACACGATGTCCTCGACTTCCTTGGGCGAGGGCCAGATGTCGCGCAGGAAGACCGGACCCTTCGCACCGATGCCGAGGGGTTCCGTCTCGAAGTCGATGTCGGCGCGACCAGCCAGCGCGTACGCGACCACCAGCGGCGGCGACGCGAGATAATTGAAGCGCGTCTGCGGATTCACGCGCCCCTCGAAGTTGCGGTTGCCCGAGAGCACGGCCGCAACGGTGAGCTTCCCGTCGTCGATCGCCTTGCTGATGGTCTCCGGAAGCGGCCCGGAGTTGCCGATGCAGGTGGTGCAGCCATAGCCGACGATCTGGAATCCGAGCGCGTCGAGTGCGGGCTGCACTCCAGCTTTGTCGAAATAATCGCGTACAACTTTGGAGCCGGGCGCCAACGAGGTCTTCACCCACGGCTTCGAATGCAGCCCCGCGGCGACGGCCTTCTGCGCCACGAGTCCGGCGGCGAGCATCACGCTCGGGTTACTCGTGTTGGTGCACGAGGTGATAGCCGCGATGACGACTGCGCCATCCGTGAGATCGAACTCGTGTCCGCGATGCGAGGTGTGGACCTTGGAGGGCGTCAGATCGAGCGTGGCGACTTTGCCCCCTTCGGAGGCCATCGCCGCAGCGGCCGAACCCGGCACCTTGTTCGCCGCGGCGGCGAGTCGCTCGCGCTCCGCCTTGTACGACTCGGCGTAGGTGGCCTTCATGTCCGTCAGTGCGATGCGGTCCTGCGGACGCTTCGGGCCGGCGAGTGACGGCACGACCGTCGAGAGATCGAGCTCAAGCGTGTCGGTGAAAATGGGATCCGCCGTTTCGTCCGTGCGGAAGAGTCCCTGCGCTTTGCAGAACGCTTCGACAAGCTTCACCTGATGTTCGGTGCGGCCCGAGAGCCGAAGATACTTGAGCGTCTCCCCGTCAACAGGGAAGAAGCCCATCGTGGCGCCGTACTCCGGGGCCATGTTCGCAATCGTTGCGCGGTCCGCGAGTGCAAGAGTCGAGAGACCCGCGCCGAAGTACTCGACGAACTTGCCCACGACTTTCTTATTGCGGAGCATCTCGGTGCAGGTGAGCACGAGATCCGTCGCCGTCGCACCAGCCGGTAGCTTGCCGACGAGCTTGAATCCGATGACTTCTGGGATGAGCATCGATACTGGCTGACCGAGCATCGCCGCCTCGGCCTCGATGCCGCCCACGCCCCAGCCGAGCACGCCGAGTCCGTTGATCATTGTGGTGTGCGAGTCGGTGCCGACGAGTGAATCGCAGTAGACCGACTTCTCACTCCCTTCGCTACCGACAAAGGCGACCTGCCCGAGATACTCGAGGTTCACCTGATGACAGATGCCGGTGCCCGGCGGAACAACGCGGAAGTTGCGAAGCGCGTTGCCACCCCAGCGAAGGAACTGGTAGCGCTCGACGTTGCGCTCGTACTCAAGCTGCGTGTTGATCATCTCGGCCGCGGCAACGCCGTACTCATCGACCTGTACCGAGTGATCGATTACCAAATCCACTGGTTGCAGCGGATTGATCTTGCCAGGGTCACCGCCGAGCTTGGCGATCGCATCACGCATTGCCGCGAGGTCCACCACGCAGGGGACGCCGGTGAAGTCCTGGAGGAGCACGCGCGCGGTGCGGAAGGCGATCTCTTGATCGACCGTGGCCTTCACATCCCACGTGGCCAACTTCTCGATGTCGCCCTTCTTCACAAAACCACCATCCTCATTGCGGAGGAGGTTCTCGAGGAGGATGCGAAGCGAGAAGGGGAGTTTGGCGACGGTCGCGCCGGGGAGGCCGGCGACGGCGTCGAGGCGATAGTAGACGTACGACTGCCCGTCGACGATTAGCGTGTCGCGGCTACGGAAGCTGTTCTGCGAGGACATCGGCACCCTAGGGGAGTGCCCACCGCGGGATTCCACCCGAGGGCGGGCTGGATGATCACCTGAGCCACTGCCGAGACAGATCGCCGCCGACAGGCTGCGGACAAATATATCGCACCGGCAGTCGTTCCGTAGCGCGCACTCGGCACCTGCCGCGCACTCGGCTCAGGAGGCGGCCTACAACTCGTTGGCGTCGTCCATCACGGGCATCTCCATCGTCAGGCGTCGCTCGATGCCGTGCACTGCTTCGACCTTGATAGCGTTGGTGGGGCACTGGTGCACGAAATCGCCCTCGGCCCGCGACCACTCGACGGGGCTCCGGAGCACCGTCGCCTTTCCGTCCCGATCCATCGCCATCATGTGCGGCGCCAGTGTCACGCAGAGGGTGCAACCGGTGCAGCCAACGCGATCGACCGTGACCTCGACCACTCGCCGCGGCCAGACGCCGCCGAGGAGCAGTGAGGTGCCCATGCGATCGAGGGTATCCACGGCGGATTCGTATCCGAGCTGGATGATGCGCTCGACGTGCGCGAAGCTGAACCAATTGAAGTGCCAGACGGCGGGGCGCACGAGGAGCAGGGGTGGCCCCTTCCAGTGATCGAGTTGTTGGGCCTGCAAGGCCTTCATCATGATTTGCGCGGAGCGCATATAGATGGCCGCGAAGCCTTTGTCGGCGATGCGACGGGCGCGGGCGATGTTGGAACTGCCGACATCGACCGCGATGACGGCGTCCATCCCGAAGGATGACGCGAGGGCGGGGACGTTGTCTGAGATGCCGCCGTCGGCGCAGATCCGCCCCCCGATCCGCCCGGGCGGGAAAAAGCCCGGAAGGGCGCACGAGGCGTACACGGCCTCGGAGACTTTCACATCCTCCAGCCCCTTCAGGCCCCAGAGCACCTGCGAGGCGGCTTCGAGATCGACGGTGTTGACGAGGAGTCGGCCGTTCAGTTGGCGAAAGGTCCCCTTGGGGACGATTTCCTCGACAATCTTCTCGAGGGGACGTCCGAGATAGAGGGAGGGGGAGAGCATGCGCTTCGTGACCATCCCCACGTGATTGATCTTGAAGAGATCATTCTTCGTGAGTGCCTTCGCGCGGGCAGCCATCTCGTCGACGGACATTCCGCCGACGTATGCGGCGGCAATCAGCGAGCCAATGCTTGTGCCCGCGACGACGGTCGGGCGGATGCCGCGCTCCTCCATCGCTCGGAGCACGCCGATGTGCGCGAAGCCCTTGAGTCCGCCGCCGCCGAAGACGAAGGCGATCTTGGGGGGAAGGGAGATGTTGCGGGTCGTTGGCGAGAGGCTCACACGCTCGAACATATCGCGGCGTGTGGCGCGCTGATAGCCGAGCGCTCGGGGACGCTATCTTCAAAGGACCCCACCCCGAGCCCCTGATGTCCATGCCCGCGCTGCGCCTCCTCGTCACCGGTGGCACATTCGACAAGCGCTACGACGATCTGAACGGCACCTTGGCCTTCGGTGAGACGCATGTGCCGGACGTCCTCACGAGAGGGCGCTGCCAGCTAGCGCTGGAGATTGAGGTCCTGATGCTCAAGGACTCGCTCGATCTCACCGACGTAGATCGCGCACGGATCGTGGCGGCGGCGACGGCGAGCGGCGAGGATCGAATTGTCATCACGCACGGCACGGACACCATGGTCGAGTCCGCTCGCGCACTCGCCAGTGCCGGGCTCGGCAAGACGATCGTCCTCACCGGCGCGATGATCCCGTACGTGTTCGGCAGCTCCGATGGATTGTTTAACCTCGGCAGCGCGCTCTCGTTCGCGCAGGTGCTGCCCCCCGGCGTGTACATCGCGATGAATGGGCACTGCTTCCCTTGGGACGACGTGCGGAAGAACCGCGAACTCGGGGTTTTCGAGCCGCTGCGCGCGTAGCGCTCGGACAACTCGCCATCATCCGCGAGGAGCGCGGGCCCGTGCACCAGATTCGCCGCGCGTGGAGACGTGAGCGGCCGGGCGGGAACAAGCTAGCTTGGACACTGCTCACCTTTTCCTGAACTCAGCACTCCTGTGACCGACCCACTCCTCCGATTCCGCTCCGAGTTCCCGATTCTCGAGCAGTGCACCTATCTCGTCTCCAACTCGCTCGGGGCGATGCCGCGCAGCGTGCCGGAGCGACTGGCGGCCTACGCGGAGGCCTGGCGAACGCACGGCGTGCGCGCGTGGGCCAAGGGGTGGTGGGAGATGCCAGTGACGGTCGGCGATCTCATCGCGCCGCTGATTGGCGCCGAGGCGCATCAGGTGGCGATGGCCCCCACGGTGACACTCGCGCAAGCGGCGATCCTCTCGGCGATTCCCTTCACGAAGGATCGCGATACCGTCGTAATGACCGAACTCGATTTCCCGAGCGTCCGGTATGCGATTGAAGCGCTGGCCCCGAAGCTCGGTGCCCGCGTGGTGGTGGTGCCGAGTGACGACGGCATCTCGATCAATCAAGCCACGCTCCACGCGGCGATCGACTCCCGAACGGCGCTCGTGTGTGTGTCGCACGTGCTCTTTCGTTCCGCATACATCATTGATGCGGATGCGCTCTGCGCGCACGCGCATGCGCAGGGGGCCGTGGTGTCGCTCGATGCCTATCACTCGGTGGGCGTGATCCCAGTGGACGTGAAGCGCAGCGGTGCGGATTTCCTCGCAGGCGGTGTACTCAAGTGGCTTTGCGGTGGACCGGGAGGCTGTTTCATCTATGCCAGTCCGAGCGCGAGCGAGCGATTCACCCCCGCGCTCACCGGGTGGCAGGCGCACGCCAAGCCGTTCGCGTTCGATAGCACAATGCACTACGCCGAGGGAATCCAGCGTTGGCTCGGCGGTACTCCCGTGGTGCCCGCGCTGTACGCGGCGACGGAGGGCCCTCGGATTGTCGCCGAGGCGGGGATGACGGCGATCCGCGCCAAGAGTCAGCGGCAAACCGCGCGCCTGTTGGCGCTCGCCGATGCGCGAGGGTATCGCGTGGCCGCGCCGCGCGACGACGCGCAGCGTGGTGGGACGGTGGCCTTCGATGTGCCGCACGGTGCCGAAGTGGCGCAAGCGTTGCTCGCACGGGATGTCGTGATCGACTACCGCCCAGGCGCGGGGATCCGTGTGGCCCCGCATTTCTATTCGACAGACGCCGAACTCGAGCGTTTCATCGGCGAGATCGATGATATCCTTGCGACGGATGCGTGGAAGGTTTTCGGGGACTCGAAGCCCACGGTGACCTGAGCGAATCGTTGCGAAGCGTTGCGAAGAGCGACTCGCTGACCCTTTCGCCTCTGCGCCAATCGCCGTAGCTTCGCTGGGTACGCTCCCCATCAGCCCCGACTCGTCCGATGCCGACCCCGCCGAAGAAGCTCCGCAAGCAGTACGTCAACAGCGAGTATCCGACCGCCGTGCTGAAGTTCGAGGACGGGCACGAAATCAATATCAAGCGCGGCACGGGGAAGACGTTCGATTGCTACGCCGGTGAGAATGTGAAGATCCTCGCCGTTTTCGATCCGGACGCGCGCGAGCGCGATCTGGTCGAGACGCGTCGCGTCGACGACTTCGACGACGCGTGAGCCGCATCCCCCGGTGAGCGCGACCCGCGCAATCCGGGAGCATCCTGAGGTCGCGGCCGCTCGCCGTGACCGACGCCCTATCGTCGCGTTGGAGAGTTCTGTCCTCGCGCAGGGGTTGCCGATTCCGGCCAATGCAGAGGCCGATGCGCGGGTCCGCGCCGCCGTCCGGGCGCGCGGCGCGGTACCCGCGGTCACGGCCATCGTGCGAGGCGTCCCTACCCTCGGACTCGATGGCGACGACCTCGCGCGCTTCCTCGCACGTGACGGGGTGCGGAAAGTCTCGGCGCGCGACCTACCCATCGCGATGACGAATGGCTCCGATGGCGCCACGACCGTCGCGGCCTCACTCGTGCTCTGCACGGCCGGCGGCCTCTCGGTCTTCGCGACCGGCGGCATCGGCGGGGTGCATCGCGAACCACGCTTCGACGAATCGGCCGACCTGATTGAACTCGCGCGGAGTCCGGTCGTCGTAGTCTGCGCGGGCGCGAAGTCGATTCTCGATCTGCCCGCCACGCTCGAACGTCTTGAGACGCTCGGGGTCACCGTCGTGGGCTACGGGACGAACGAGTTCCCTGGCTTCTTCACGCGCAG
>JAYTDH010000285.1:0-3830 GCA_043736095.1 Gemmatimonas sp. | reverse complement strand
GATCGAGTGCAGCGTGGACTCGAGCCGGAATAGCGGGCGAGCCGCTGCAGCGTCATGGAACCACGACGAACTCGGCGCGTTCGGCTGTGAAGAATCTAGACGGAGAGGGCCCGATGCCTCGGCACCCGTGGTTGCAACTGACGTTCTGATACGCACTTGCGGTAGCTCTCCGCACGGGCCATTTTCCGGAGTCGCAAAACGGCTTGTGAAATCGTTCACAAGCCCGAATGGACCATTCGGATTTCCTTCACTCCGAGCCTCGCGCGCATGACGGGTCGTAGCAAGTGGGTCCTCATTCCAGGTCTGGTCGCCATCGCCATCGCGACCACCATGCTCTCCGCCTATGCCGGCTCTCAGTCGGGAGCGGACGCGCCGGCCGTCGGCACGGAGCTCACCGCCACGCAGAAGGCCAATCAGGAGGCCTTCGGGAAGGCCAAGCCTGGGCCGTGGGCGTACAGCGGTGCTTCGGGCTACACCTTCTATGTCGGGGGAGGGATCGGCCGCTCACCGGAGCAGCCCGTCAAGTTCCCCCACCCGGTGCATGTGAACACGCTGCAGATGAACTGCGCGTTCTGTCACAGCGCCGCCGGCCAGTCGCCCGATCCGGGTCTCCCCGCCGTCGGCACCTGTATGTCCTGCCATACGCTCGTGGCGGGGGATCGTCCGGAAATCCAAAAACTCTCCGAATATTGGAACAAGCGGCAGCCCGTGCCGTGGGTCCGCGTGCACAAGGTTCCGGAGTACGTGCACTTCCCGCACATGCGCCACGTCAACGCCGGCGTCACCTGCCAGACCTGCCATGGCCAGGTCAACAACATGCCCCAGGTCTTCCAGGCGCAGTCGCTCAACATGGGCTGGTGCGTCCAGTGCCACGTGAACGGCTACTCGCCGGCCGAGGGCATGCGCGCCGCCGGCTACGAGCCGGATTCGGCCACGCTCGCTATGCCGCGCAAGAAGGCGACGTACGACTGCGCCACCTGCCACTACTAGGATTCGATGACTCCCGAAATCACGGAAGCCACCAAGGGCGCCCTCGAAGAGCGCGCGGCCGTCAAGCGCCGCGAGTTCCTTAAGGTCCTCGGCGTCTCCACCGCCGCCACGGCCGCTGTCGGTTGCGGCACGACCGACGTCGAGAAGCTGATCCCTTATCTCGTCTCGCCAGACAACACCGTCCCCGGCGTCTCGAACTATTACGCCACCACCTGCCGCGAGTGCGCGGCCGGTTGCGGTCTCATCGTCGAAGTCCGCGATGGCCGCGCCATCAAGGCGGAGGGCAATCCGAGTCATCCGGTGAACAAGGGCGCGCTCTGCGCCCGCGGGCAGTCGGGGATGCAGGGTCTCTACAATCCGGATCGCTTCCGCGGCCCGATGAAGCGCGAGGGCGACAGGCTCGTCGCCACGACGTGGGACGACGCCATCGGCATCCTCGCCCAGAAGCTCGGCGAAGTGAAGTCGAAGAACGGCGGCTCCAAGGTCGCGTTCATCAACCAGCATGAGCAGGGCTCGTTCCCCTCGTTGCTCGATCAGATTCTTTCGGGCTACGGAATCGGCGCGCATCTGAGCTACGATGCGGAGGCTCCCGTCGCCGTCGCACAGGCCAACAAGGCCGCGTACGGCGCCTCGTGGCCACACGTCGAGTTCGGCGCCGCCAACCTCATCGTGTCGTTCAGCGCCGACTTCCTCGATGGCTGGGGAGTCCCCGTGCCGCAGCAGCTCGCCTTCGCGGACGCCCGCGGCAAGGTCGAAGGCGCGCCACGCTTCATCTACGTCGGTGCGCGCCGTTCGCTCACCGGCCTTAATGCCGATCAGTGGATTCCGGCGCGTGCGGGCTCTGAGCTGGCGATTGTCAACGCGATGCTCGGAAAGGGCTCGATCGCCAAGGCCGCAGAAGCGGCCGGAGTTGCCGAAGAACTGATTGCGAACCTCGCGAAGGAGGTGCGCGCCGCGGGTTCGAGCGCCATTCTCGCTGGCGGCCACACCGCCAACACCGGTGAGCTCGCCGCCGCCGTCGCCGAACTCAACAAGCAGCGCGGCAACGTCGGCACGACCATCAAGCCGGCTGAGGGCTACAACGCCTTCTCTGGAGTCTCCTCGGCCGCGGATCTCCGCGCGCTCGTCGAGAAGATGAACAACCGCGGCATCGATCTCGTCATGGTGCGCGGCGCCAACCCTGCCTACACGACCGCGCCAAGTCTCGGCTTCGCGACCGCATTCGTCAACGTGCCGTTCAAGGTCTCGTTCTCGAGCTTGCCCGACGAAACAACCGCGATGTGCGATCTCGTGCTCCCCGATCATCACGCGCTCGAGAGTTGGGGCGATGCTGAGCCGGTGGACGGCACACTGTCGCTCCAGCAGCCGACGATGGATCCCGTATTCGACTCGCGCTCCACGGCTGATGTGCTTCTCGCGGTTGCCAAGAGCGATCCGGCGCAGGCCGCGAGGTACGGCGTCGCCGACTACCGCGCCTGGCTCGCGAATCGCATCGGAGGCAATGCCGCGATGCGTGCCGCCCTCCCGACCGCACTGATGTCGGGATCGTCGGCCACACGCACGGTCAGCACCGCACGCACCCCCGCCGCTCCGCCAGTGCAGGGCGAAGGCGAGTATCAGCTGCTCACTTATCTCTCGCCGACGCTCGGCGATGGCCGCGGCGCGAACAAGCCGTGGTTGCAGGAGCTGCCGGATCCCGTCACCAAGATCTGTTGGCAGACGGTGGTCGAGATGCACGGCGAGACTGCAATCACGCTCGGCATCGAGGACGGCGATCTCGTGACCGTCACGACGACCGCGGGCTCGCTCACGGCGCCGGCGCTGATTTATATCGGCATCCGCCCGGACACCATCGCCGTTGCCCTCGGGCGCGGGCAGAGTGCGGCGGCCGGCCGCTATGCGGTCTCGGGCGAGAACGCCTACGGCATTATGTCACTCGCCGAGGATGCGCGCTCGGGCGGCGCGGTGTACGGCGCTACCCGCGCGAAGGTGGCGAAGGCGAGCGGCAACCAGCGTCTCGTCACGACCGAGGGTTCAGGCCGTCAGCACGGGCGCAATGTCGCGCAAGCGACAACGGTCGCCGAGATTATTGCTAACACGAACAGCGTCGAGCATCACCGCTTCGACGGGCAAGCCAGTACGGACTTCTTGCCAGGCCTCCGCTCGCCTGTGGCGAACGATGCGCAGGGTGAGTTCGGCGTGCCGGATTCGAAAGACAAGGGCCAGTACGATCCCAATCACTGGTCAGGCGCGGCCAAGCGTCGCTGGGCGATGACGATTGATCTCGCCAAGTGCACGGGTTGCTCCGCCTGCGTGACGGCGTGCTACGCCGAGAACAACATCCCAACGGTTGGTGCGTCGTGGCAGGGCCCGGTGTTGCTGCCGGACCGCACGGGCTTCGGCGCTAACATCACGCGCTCGCGCGAGATGGCGTGGATTCGCTTGGAACGCTACTGGGAGCTCGATCGCGAACCGAAGGATGTGAAGTTCGATCCGGCCGCGCCGGACTTCGAGACGCGCTTCATTCCGATGATGTGCCAGCACTGCGGCAATGCGCCGTGCGAGCCCGTCTGCCCCGTGTACGCGACCTACCACGCGCCGAACGGGCTCAACGTGCAGGTCTACAACCGTTGCGTCGGCACGCGCTACTGCTCGAACAACTGCCCGTACAAGGTCCGCTACTTCAACTGGTTCGGGTATGGTGAGCCGAACCGCTCGCAGTACGCGTTCCCTGAGCCGCTGAACTGGCAGCTCAACCCCGATGTCACCGTCCGCGGCAAGGGCGTGATGGAGAAGTGCACCTTCTGCGTGCAGCGCATCAAGGAAACAGAGAACCGCGT
>JAYTDH010000284.1:0-3931 GCA_043736095.1 Gemmatimonas sp. | reverse complement strand
GGGCCGAACGCGCTGGCGCTGGATGACCGCGGTCGCCCGGTAATCGGGGACGCATGTACTGGGTGCGGGCAGTGCGTGAATGCGTGCGTGACGACGCCTTCAAGCATCACCGTCACCCCAATGGAGATGCTGCGATGAAGCCAGGATCGGGACTCGTGCCGGTGAAGTTCGTGCCCAAGCCATGGGGCCACGAAGTGATCTGGGCGCACACCGAGTTGTACGTCGGGAAGGTGTTGCACATCAAGGCGGGGCACTCGCTCTCGGTGCAGTATCACAACCTGAAGGACGAGGTGATTCATCTCCTCAGTGGCGAGATGATATACCGGATCGATGAGGGGGATGGGCTGAAGGACTTTCCGCTTAAGGCGGGCGAGAGCTTCCGCAACACGCCGGGGCAGATTCATATGATGGAGGCCGTCACCGACTGTGACGTGCTTGAGGCATCCACTCCGCATCTCGATGACGTGGTGCGACTCAACGACAAGTATGGTCGCGAGGGGACATCGAAGCCATGAAGGTGATTATTCCGTTGGCCGGGAAGGGGACGCGCCTGCGTCCACACACGCACACGGTGCCAAAGCCGATGCTGAAGGTCGCCGGCAAGCCCGTGATGGACTATGTGATGGAGGATGTGGCCAAGCTCAAGGGCGTCGAGCAGGTCGTCTACATCACGGGGCACCTGAAGGAGAAGGTCGAGGCGCACGCGCGCGCGACCTACAAATTCCCCGGCGTGTTCGTGGAGCAGAAGGTGCAGGATGGTACGGCCGGCGCGGTGGATCTGGCGCGTCCCTACGTGGACCAGCCGGTGTTGATCATTTTCGTCGATACAATCTTCGATGCCGACCTCTCGGTGATCAACACGTCTGATGACGATGGCATCATCTGGACGAAGGAGGTCGAGGATTACCAGCGTTTCGGCGTGGTGGTGACCGACGCCAATGGCCATATGACGAAGATCGTCGAGAAGCCGAGCACGCCGATTTCCAAGCGGGCGAATATCGGACTCTACTACATCAAGAACTGGAAGTTGTTGTATGAGGGCATCGCTCACACGCTGAAGCAGCCCGCGAACAAGGGTGAGTTCTATCTCACGGATGCGTTCCAGTACATGATCGACCACGGGGCGAAGATCAGAGTCATTGATGTGGCGGGGTGGTACGACGCGGGGAAGCTCGATACCCTGCTCGATACGAATCGGGTGATGCTGGAGAAGGGGCGTGCGGTGGTCGAATCGTCGGACCTGACGAACGTCCAAATTGTGCAACCAGTTCGAATCGAGAAGGGCGCGATTGTCACCGACGCAACGGTTGGGCCGAATGTGGTGATTGGCGCTGGCTCCGTGGTGACGAACTGCACGCTCCGCGACACGATCATCGGCGACCGGTCAACCGTGAGCGGCTCGATCCTCCGCGATTCGATGATCGGGGATGCGGTGGTACTGGAGGGTGTGACGGGGTCCGCGACCGTGGGCGACAACACCGAGATCAGAAAGTAGCGGGCGGGTCACCACGGAGCCCTTCGGGCCTTCGTGGTGAAGGCGGTTCCGCGCGGGGGCAGTTGGGCGCATACTACAGCGTCGCGAAGAACCCTTGTCTCCCCCGGAGCTACGCCCGTGACCGATTCGCTTGACCGCCGTTCCCTGCTCAAGCAGGCGCTTGTCACGGGCGCTGGACTCGCGGCGGCGAGTGCGTTGACGCCCTTTCCGGCGATCGCCGAGAACATCACCGCCGCCGACTTCCCCGAGCTTGCGCCGGCGCGCGCTGCGGGAGCGCACACGATGCACGCGGTGCCATTCGAGCGGCGCGACACGGTGCGATTCGCCATCGTCGGCACGGGGCTCCGAGGGCGTTCGATTATCTCCGAGTTGCTCGGCATCGAGAACGTACAGATTGTTGCCGTGGCGGACGTCGTGCCAGAGAAAGCGGCGCGCGCCGTGAAGATGTGCACCGATGCCGGGATGGCCGCACCTGTGGTTTACACCAATGGCGAGCGCGACTTTGAGCGCCTCGTGCAACGTGACGACATTGATTTCGTGTACACCGCCACGCCCTGGGACTTCCATACGCCGGTGATGCTCGCGGCGCTCAAGGCAGGGAAGCACTGCGGCACCGAATGCCCGAGCGGGATCACTCTACGCGATCTCTGGTCGCTCGTGGATGCGTCGGAGAAGAGTCGTCGCCACTGCCTGCAGCTCGAGAACTGCAACTACGGCTACAACGAGATGATGGTGAACCGCATGGTGCACGCCGGCGTGTTCGGTGAGATCCAGTCGGGGCAAGCCGCGTACATCCATGACCTGCGCGAGATTCTTTTTGAGAACCGCGACGAGGGACTCTGGCGCCGCGACTTCCATAGGCGCATCAACGGTAATCTCTACCCGACGCATGGACTCGGACCGGTGGCGTGGTATATGGATATCCACGCTGGCGACAAGTTCGATTACCTCGTCTCGATGAGCACCGGCGAGGCCGGCCTCACGCTGCATCGCGAGGCGACCGTGTCCGACCGCGCAGATGCGAAGTGGAGCGAGCGCTACGTCACTGGCGACCTCAACACCTCGCTCATCCGCACGCACAAGGGCCGCACGATCGTCCTGCAGCACGATGTCTCGAGTCCGCGCCCCTACTCGCGGCTCAATCACGTCTCGGGCACGAAGGGCACCTTCGAGGACTACCCGGCGCGCGTCTATGTCGAAGGCGTCTCCCGTTCGCACACCTGGGGTCCTCTCGATGCGTTCAAGGCCACGCACGAACATCCGCTCTGGACGAACATCGGCGAGCTCGCGCGCAAGAAAGGCGGCCACGGCGGGATGGACTTCGTGATGATGTGGCGGCTCGTGCAGTGCGTGCGCGAGGGACTGGCCCCCGACTTCGATGTGTACGATGCGGCCGCATGGAGTGCACCCCTGCCGCTCTCGCAGATGTCTGTGGCGCGCGGGAGCAAGCCGATGAAGTTCCCGGACTTCACGCGTGGCGAGTGGACACAGGTCCGCGTATGAGAGGCCCGTGATGCGTGCCACCCTTGCCGTAATTCTCGCGCGCGGGATTGGCTCGCGACTCCAGAGCGACGATGGTGCGGCGCTCTCGGAGGCGCAGCGTGCGGCGGCCGCATCGGGCGCCAAGGGGTTGATGCCGGTCGCGGGGCGTCCATTTCTCGACTACGTGCTCCATGAGCTCGCCGACGCGGGGGTGACCGACGTGGTATTCGTGGTCGCGCCGGGGGAGGCCCAGATTCGCGAGCGCTACGAGACTGACGCACCCCCCGTGCGGTTACGCATCCGCTACGCGGTGCAGAACGAGCCCGCTGGCACGGCGCACGCGCTCCTCGCGGCGCGCAGCGCTGTCTGCGCCGCGCTCGGCGCGCCCACCGACGAACAGCGCCGCCGCCACTTCCTGATGTGCAATGCGGACGATCTCTATCCCTCAGCTTCGATCCGTGCGCTGGTCGAACGCGATGGACCCGGGCTCATCGCGTTCGATGCTGAGGCGCTCACGGCGGACGGCACGATCGACGCTGCACGTGTCCGACGATTCGCCCTGCTCGATCTCGCGCCTGATGGCACGCTCCGCGAGATCGTCGAGAAGCCTGAGGCAGATCACCCCCTCGCCATGGCCGATCAGCGATGGGTCTCGATGAATCTCTGGCGCTTCACCGATGCGATCTTCGACGATTGCGCGGCCGTCCAGCCATCGGAGCGCGGTGAGTTCGAGCTCGCCGACGCCGTTCGCCTCGCGATTGCTCGTGGCGAGCGCTTCACCGCGGTGCAGCAGCATGTCGCGGTCCCCGATTTGACGCACCGTCGCGATGTGGTCGCGCTCGAGGGGCTGCTCGCGGGCTGGGTGCCGCGCCCGTGAATCCATCGTGAACCGCCAGAACCGCCGGTGACGCGTGCGCTCTGGGTCCCCGGCCGAATTGAGCTCTTCGGCAAGCA